>DASTGK010000231.1:0-14955 GCA_035719085.1 Anaeromyxobacteraceae bacterium | reverse complement strand
CTCCACCACCTCGAAGCCGGCGGCGAGGGCGCGCCGGGCTTCGGCGGCGAAGAGGCCGGGGAGCGCCGCGAGCGCGGCGTCGTCGAGCGGCGCCGGCACCGTGTGGCGCGGGTCGAAGGGCACGGCCGACGGGCCGACCGGCTGCCAGCCGCCGCCGCCGGGCGGGAGCGGCGCGCCGCCCTGGTCCCACGGGGCGCGGACCGAGGCCTTGCGGCCGGCGTGGGCCAGCTGGACGCCGGCCACCGCCCCCTGGGACTTCACGAAGCGGACGGCGCGGGCCAGCGGCTCCACGAGCGCGTCGTCCCACAGGCCGAGGTCGGCCGGCGAGATGCGGCCGCGCGGCTCGACGGCGGTCGCCTCGGCGAGGACGAGGCCGGCGCCGCCCTGCGCCAGGCCGCCGAGGTGGACGAGGTGCCAGTCGGTGGCCCGGCCGTCCACGGCCGAGTACTGGCACATGGGCGAGACGCCGAGGCGGTTGCGGAGGGTGACGTCGCGGAGCGTGAGCGGGTCGAAGAGCATGGGGCCCCCTTGTAACGGCCGGGCGCGGCGTCCGCACGAGACGGAGAAGGGCGGCGGTGACCGTCACCGCCGCCCCCCGGATGCTCGCCGCGAGTCGCCGCGCTACTGGGCCGGCGGCGGCGGCCTGTTCCAGACGATGCTGGCCGCGGCCACGAAGGCGCTCGTCTTGTAGCTGCCGCCGAACGCCTCGGCGCCGGTGGCCGTCACCTTGTCGAAGGGCGCGTAGAAGAGGCCGAGCGTGCCCGCCAGGTTCGGCTGGAACTTGTACGTGGCGCCGCCGGTGAAGGCCCAGGTGCTGCCGTCCGGCAGCGTCGGCGAGAAGAAGTCGGTCCGCTGGCCGGAGATGTCGCGCAGCAGGCCGAGCCGCACCTCGACCCGGTCGGTGAGGGCGTACTCGCCGCCGAAGCGGAAGGTGTAGCCGTTGCGGTAGTTGCGCGGCACCACCACGCAGACGGCCGACGGGCAGGTGGTGGCGAACTCGCCCTTGAAGGTGTCGTCCTTGTAGTCCTCGTACCAGTCGTAGGTGAAGGTGAAGGTGAGGAGGAGCGGCGCGGTCGGGCGGTAGGAGGCGCCCACGTTGAGCGTGCGGGGGAAGGGGAGGACGTGCTCCACCTTCTGGTCGATGAGCGCGCCGGCCAGGGCCGCCGGCACGCCGTCGAAGTGGGCCTTGCCCTTCAGCGTCTGGATGGCGCGCTCCTTGTAGTCGACGCCGATGACGAGGGGCAGCGACAGCACCGGCTGCGCCTCCAGCGCCAGGTCGTAGGAGAGCTTGCCGCCGGCGGCGCCGAGCTCGGCCGACCCCTCGGAGGTGAGGAAGTCGATCTGCTGCTTCAGGAGCTCGACCGTCCGGTAGTAGGCGAGGCCGCCGCCGATCCGCAGCTGCGGCAGCACCTCGATGCCGCCGGTGAGGTAGGTGCCGTACACCTTGCGGTCCACCTCGACGATGCGGAAGCGGCCCGGCCACTCCTGCGGCCAGAAGACGTTGCCGCCGGCCGGGATGGTCATGCCGACGCCGACGCCCCAGCCGCGCTCGCCCAGCTTGCCGCCCCAGGCGGCGTAGAGGGCGGGCGGCGGCGCCGGGCGGAAGCGCATCGAGTTGGTCTGCGAGGCGTCGGGGCTCGTCCAGGTCGACTCGAGGTCGAGCATCGAGGCCGAGAGCGACAGGTTGAGCCCCTCCGGCAGCTTCGACAGCGCCGCCGGGTTCCCGAAGGTGGCCGCGGCGTCGCGCTGGGCGGCGACGAGCGAGCCGGCCATGCCGAGGTCGCGGGCGTTGACGTTGGGCACCGAGTAGCCGTTGGCCAGGGCCACGGCGGGCGCGAGGAGCGCGAGGGCGATCAGGGTCTTGGTCGTCATGGCGGTCTCCCTCACGGCAGCGTGACGGGCGAGGTGGGCACGAGGAGGCTGTCGAGGTACTCGGCCGCATCGGCCTGGGCCGAGGCGGTCGAGGCGAGGAAGCCGTGCGGGACGGCGCCGCCGGGGGCGCTGCCCGACTGGTAGAGCACCGTGTCGGCGCCCATCAGCGCGTAGAGCAGGTTGTTCTGCGGGTTCGGGATGACGGTGTCGCCGTTCGCCACCATGCCGAGGACCCGCTTGCCGGCCTGCGGCGTGAGCCCGGTCGGATCGGTCAGCAGGTCGGGCAGCGTGCTCGAGGTGACGTGGCCGGCGTAGTTGACCGCCTCGCCCGGGTCGAGCACCAGCTTCGCGACGTTCAGCACCTTGAGGAAGGCGGCGGCGATGGCCGAGTTGAAGGCGGGGTCGCCCGGCGTCACGGCAGCCCGCGTGTAGCCCGGGATGATCCCGGCCAGCACCTGGTCGAGCAGCGGCTGGAAGGCGGGCGAGTTGTTGCCGATGTCGACGAAGGTGCCGCCGCCCACCGAGAGGGCGCCGCGGTCGAAGCGCGGGTTGGTGGCGAAGACCATGGTCCCGCCGATCGAGCCGAGCGAGATGCTCTCGTAGCGCACCTCGGAGGGGTCGATGATCACGTTGGCGGGCACCAGCGCCGCGCGGGCGTCGGTGGCCGGCTGCGGGAAGGGCGCCGGCGGCCGGGCCATGGCGAGCACCAGGGCCGACTGGTCGAAGACGTTCTGCCGGTTGGCGTCGCGCAGCCGGAAGAAGTTGCCGGAGACGTAGAACTGGCCGGAGATGGCGGAGATGGGCTTGCCCGTGGTGCAGGTGCCGGGCGGGGTGGCGTCACCCTGGAACTGGCCGCCGGGGAAAGGCGTGCAGACGCCGCCCGTGCCGCACTCGGCGTCGGCCTTGCACCAGGCGCGGTCGCCGTGGAGCGGGAAGTCGGTCGCCACCACCAGGTAGCCGTGCAGCGCCAGCTCGTTGGCGAGGGCGAAGAGGAGCTGCTTGTCGCCGTTGATGCCGTGGCCGACCACGGCCACCTTGGCGCAGCGCGGGCCGGCGGTGCCCGAGCAGAAGGGCACGTTCACGTCGAACGGCATCGCGACGAGCGCCTTGAGCGGCTTCACCAGCGTCGGCACCACCGTCGGGTTCGCGAGGTCGGCCGCCAGCGTGGCGCGCAGGGCGCCGGTGGTCTTGTCGATGAGGTCGAGGCTGTTGAACTGGATCTCGAAGTAAGCGGCGACGTTGGGCGCCGGGATGGGCGAGGTGGCCGCCTGCACGCTGGTGACGGCGAAGATGGCCTTGTTGGCCGCCTGCTCGATGGCGTACGGCGCGGCGGCGAGCTGGAGCGACGCGCCGGTCGTGTTCTGCGTCCGGAAGGAGTAGGCCATCGCCACGTCGGCGACGGTGGTGCCCGACGGCAGCGAGGTGAAGACCGGCGCCAGGTCGGCCTTCATGGCGGCGACCGAGGCGGCGGTGGCGTCGTCGAGGCCGCCGACGAGCGACTTCCCGCCCGCGACCACCGGCTGCGTCACCTCGAGGAGCAGCTTCGCGAAGGTGGAGCGGCCGAGCGGCTTGCCGGTGACGTCCTTCACCCGGTTGGTGATGACCACGGCGTAGCTCGTCGCCCCGTCGAGCGGCGGCAGGTAGAAGGTGCCGACCCCCGGCACCGGCGCCGGCACGGCCGGCTGCAGGCCGATGGCCGAGGAGCACTTGCCGCTCGCGATGGGGCAGGCGGCGACGATGGGCGAGGGCTCGAGGACGTAGCCGGCGGCGGCCGGCGTGCCCGCGCCGAGCGCGCCGGCGAGGTCCTTCACCAGCACGGGCGCCGCGGTGGGCGAGAGCTTGAAGAGGAAGACGTTGGCGGCGTTGACGGTGGCCGCGTCGATGGTGCTCGACGTCGCGGCGACCGCCATGGCGGTGGTGGAGAAGCCGTCCATCGCCTTGAAGCCGGCCGAGGCCGGCGTGGAGCAGGTTTGCGTCGCGGCGGCGAAGGTGCCCCCGGCGAGCGCGCAGGCGGCGGTGGCCGAGATGTTCCCGGTGGCCTGGTCGCGCAGCATGTCGTTCGGGAGCGGCAGCGAGCCCTTCGACTGGTCGAACTCGACGATGGTCGGGCTCGTGGCGGAGGTCGGGGCGACGGCGAAGGTCTGCACCGAGGCGGTCTCGCCGGCCGGCCAGGCGGCGGCCACGGCGGCGAGCGCCGGCTTCACGACGCCGGCCCGGATGGGCTCGAGCTGCGCGCCGGCCGCGGCCTTCTCGGCGGCGGTGCCGGGGAGGAGCCCCTGGTTCTGGGGGAGCGTCAGGTTGGCGTCGGCCACCGCGGCCTGCACCAGCACGAACATGGTGGGCGCGGCCGAGACCGGGCGGCCGTCGGTCGTCTTGAGGCCGTTCGGGCCGCCGCGGAAGGCGACGACGAACTTCGCCCCGGCCGGCCAGCGGCGGCTGCCGGTGGCGTCGGGCGTGGCGTGGAGGGTGAGCGTGCCGCGCGCCGCGCCGGCCGCGTAGTCGGCGGCCACCGGCGTCGCCGGGATGACCGGCGCGGGCGTGCCGTCGACGCGGATGAGGGCGACCGTCGGCGCCGCGTCGGCGCCGAAGAAGCGCACCGTCGAGAGGTCGAGCGGCGCCGCCGAGGTGGTGGTGGTGTTGGTGGCCGGATCGAAGACCGAGCGGGTGAAGGAGATGGTGATCGGCACCTCCTGGTCGTTCGGGAAGCCGCCGGCCGCCTTGAAGGCGCAGAGGAACTGGGCCTGGGCGGACGGGAGCGCCGCGCAGGGGACGCCGGTCGGGATCGACGCGAGCGCGAGGTCGTTCGGCAGCGGGATGAGGCTGTTGGTCGGGTCGAAGACGGCGGCGTCGACCGGGTTGGTGGCGTCTGGCTGGACGCGCTGCGAGATGCTCGGCTCGCAGGCGGCGAGGGCCAGGCCGGCGAGGGCGAACGGCACGGATCGGCGGAGAAGCATCGGCAGCCTCCTGGGTGGCGCGCGGACGGGAGGTGAACCCTTTGCGACGGGAGAGCCTCCCTTGTTCACTTGCCGGTGATTCGAAGTCAACGAGTCTCCGACGACGCCGCGCGTCAAGCACGCACGGGGCGTCCCGTTCGGAGGGGATCTCGATCCCACGCGGGGCGGGTCGATCCCGCTCGTCCCGCGTGTCGGGTTCAGCGTCGACCTGGCCGGCGGGCGCCGGCCTCGCGCGGCGCGGAAGGGCCGGTGCCGTCCCGCCGTCAGGCCCCGGCGCGCCGGTAGAGCTCCTCGGCCGGCACCAGCGCCACGCCCGCGGCGGCGAGCAGCCCGGCCGCGCGGTCGGGGTCCTCGACGCGAACCAGCAGCGTGGCCCGCTGCCCCCGCTCACGGAGGGTGAACGGATACATGTACTCGACGCCCAGCCCGGTCCGCTCGAAGACCTCGAGCACCTCGGCGAGGCCGCCGGCCCGGTCCGGCACGTCGAGCGCCAGCAGCTCGGTGACGTTCACCACCTGCCCGGCCGCCTCCAGCACCTGCTTGGCCCGCGCCCAGTCCTTCACCACGAGGCGCAGGATGCCGAACTGCTGCGTGTCGGCGAGCGACATGGTGAGGATGTCGAGGCCGGCCGCGCCGAGCGCCTGGCAGGGGGCGCGCAGCTGGCCGGGGCGGTTCTCCAGGAAGAGCGACAGCTGGCGGATCTTCATGCGGGCTCCCGGGCTCAGATCTTCCGCTGGTCGACGACGCGCTTCGCCTTCCCCTCGCTGCGGGCCAGAGTCTTCGGCTGGACGAGGTGCACCTTCACCCGCAGGCCGACGGTCTGCTCGATGGCGTCGGCCAGCTCGGCCTGCAGCGCCTCGAGGCCGCGGATCCGGTCGGAGAAGAAGGCGGCGGTCACCTCCACCTGCACCTCCATCTCGTCGAGCCCCTTCGCCCGGGTGAGGACGATCTGGTAGTGCGGCAAGGTCCCCTCCACCTTGAGGAGGGCCGCCTCCACCTGCGAGGGGAAGACGTTGACGCCGCGGATGATGAACATGTCGTCCGAGCGGCGGCCGATGCGCCGGATGCGCCGCACGGTGCGGCCGCAGGGGCAGGGCTCGGTGGCGAGGGTGGTGAGGTCGCGGGTGCGGTAGCGGATCATCGGCATGGCCCGCTTGGAGAGGGTGGTGAGCACGAGCTCCCCCTCGGCGCCGTCCGGCAGCACCTCGCCGGTGGCCGGGTCGACGATCTCGGGGAAGAAGTGGTCCTCGAAGAGGTGCAGGCCGTCGCGCTGCAGGCACTCGATGCCCACGCCCGGGCCGATGATCTCGGAGAGGCCGTAGATGTCGTGGGCGCGGATGCCGGCCTCGGCCTGGATGTGCTCGCGCATCTCCTCGCTCCAGGGCTCGGCGCCGAAGACGCCCACCTTGAGCTTGCCGAAGCCGATCCTGGCCTCCTTGGCCCGCTCGATGAGGTGCACCATGTAGGAGGGGGTGCAGCAGATGGCGGTGACGCCGAAGTCGGCGAGCACCATGAGCTGCCGCTCGGTGTTGCCGCCGGAGATGGGGATGACGGTGGCCCCGAGCGCCTCGGCGCCGTAGTGGGCCCCGAGGCCGCCGGTGAAGAGGCCGTAGCCGTAGGCGTTCTGCACCACGTCGCCGGCGTGCAGGCCGCAGGCGGCGAAGGCCCGCACCATCACCTCCGACCAGACCGTCAGGTCCTGCCGATCGTAGGCGACGACGATGGGCTTGCCGGTGGTGCCCGAGGAGGCGTGCAGCCGGACGATCTCCTCCATCGGCGAGGCGAAGAGGCCGAAGGGGTAGGTGTCGCGCAGGTCGCTCTTCACGGTGAAGGGGAGCCGGCCCAGGTCGGCGAGCGTGCGCACGTCCTCGGGGCCGAGATCGCGCTGCTCCATCCGCTCGCGGAAGAGCGGCACCCGCTCGTAGGCCCGGCGCACCACCGCCTGCAGCCGCGAGAGCTGCAAGGCCTCGAGCTGCGGCCGCGGCAGGAAGTCGGGGGCGCTCGCCGGGTGGAAGGCCGGCTCGTCGCGGCGGATCATCGGGAGGCCTCCCGCCCCAGCCGGAAGGCCTTCAGGTTCACGTCGTGGAGCCGCTCCGGCAGCGCCGCCCGGATGGCCGCGAGCCAGTGCGCCTCGGCCAGGTCGAGCCGGGCCGAGAGGGCGCCGAGGAGCGCCACGTTGAGCGAGCGCCGGTTGGGGAGCGCGCCCTCGCTCACCGCGTCGGGCGGGACGAGGACGCCGCCGGGCCTCAGCATCGGCCGCGCCACCTCGAGCTCGGACGGCGCGAGCACCACGAGGAAGTCGGCCTCGCCGCGCGGGATCATGGGCGAGAGCACCTCGGCGCCGAAGCGCACCTCGGAGGTGACCGAGCCGCCGCGCTGGCTCATGCCGTGGACCTCGGCCTTCTTCACGTCGAAGCCGGCGCGGAAGGCGACGTCGGCCAGGATGTCGGAGGCCTTCACCGCCCCTTGCCCGCCGAGCCCGGCGATGAGCACGTTCACCACGCCGCCCATGTCAGCCCTCCTCCGCGCAGGCGGCGCAGGGCGCGGCCGCCGAGGCGCGCGCCGCGTTGGCCTGCTCGTACTTGCGGATGTCGGCCGCCGCGAGGATGCACGGCCGTCGCGCCACGATGACCGAGAGCTCCGCCTTCGCGAGCCGGTCGACGAGGAGCTTCTCGAAGGCGCCCGGCTCGGCCACCGGGTCGAGCACGTCGACGTTCCTGACGCCGAGGGCGCGGCAGAGCCCCTCGATCGAGAGCTTGCCCGTCGCCTCGTGGTCGAGCCGGCGGCCCGTGCCCGGGTGCTCCTGCTGGCCGGTCATGGCGGTGGTGCCGTTGTCGAGCACCACGAGGACGTGGCCCGTGGGCGGCGGGTTGTAGACCATCTCGACGAGGCCGTTCACGCCGGTGTGGACGAAGGTCGAGTCGCCGATGACCGAGACCACGCGCCGCGCCTCGGCCTCGGGCAGCACGTGCCGCAGCCCGAGCCCCACGCCGAGCGAGGCCCCCATGGCGACGAGCGTGTCCATCGCCTGGTGGGGCGGCAGGACGCCGAGCGAGTAGCAGCCGATGTCGCCCGCCACGATGCAGTCGAGCTTCTTGAGCGCCCCGTAGACCGGGTGGTAGGGGCAGGCCTCGCAGAGCTGCGGCGGCTTCCCGCGCGGCGCCTCGGGCTCGGGCGAGGCGTCGCCCGCGAGGAGGCGGCGCACCCGGTCGACCGAGAGCTCGCCGAAGCGGAAGGGCTCGGGCTTTCCCTCGACCGGGATGCCGGCGGCGCGGCAGGCGTCGGCCACCACCGGGTCGCCCTCCTCGACGACGACGCAGCGCTCCACCGAGGCGGCGAAGGCGCGCAGCTTGGCGAGCGGCAGCGGGTGGATGGTCTTGAGCTCGAGGAGGCTCGCCTCGGGCGCCGCCTCGCGCGCGTGGCGGGCGGCGACGCCGGTGGCGATGACGCCGAGCGCGGTCGAGCCGCGCCGCCAGACGTTGAGCGACGAGCCGTCGGCGAAGACCTCGATGGCGGCCAGCTTCTGGCGCAGCCGCCGGTGGGCCGGGCGGGCGTAGGCCGGGATCATGACGCGCCCGGGGATGTCGCGGCGGAAGGCGGGCGCGGCGGGCGGGGCGAGGCCGGCGCGCCGCTCGACGATGGTCTTGGAGTGGCAGATCCGCGTCGTCATGCGGAGCAGCACCGGCAGCCCCCAGCGCTCCGAGAGCTCGAAGGCGGCGAGCGTGAGGTCGTAGGCCTCCTGCGAGTCGGACGGCTCGAGGCAGGGCACGGCGGCGGCCACCGCGTAGCGCCGGCTGTCCTGCTCGTTCTGCGAGGAGGCCATGCCCGGGTCGTCGGCCGAGACGATCACCAGGCCGCCCGTCACGCCGGTGTAGGCGGCGGTGAAGAGCGGGTCGGCCGCCACGTTGAGGCCGACGTGCTTCATGGTGACGAGCGCCCGGCCGCCGCCGAAGGCCGCGCCGAGCCCGACCTCGAGCGCCACCTTCTCGTTGGGCGCCCACTGGGCCCGGCCGCCGAGGGCGTCGAGCGCCTCGAGGATCTCGGTCGAGGGGGTGCCGGGGTACCCGGTGCCGAGGTGGACGCCGGCGTCCCTGGCCGCCGCCGCCACCGCCTCGTCTCCGGAGAGGAGCCGTCGTTCCATCGAGCGACCTCCAGGCGCCCCGCGCAGGCGGGGTGCTCGCCGGACGTGCAGGCCGCCCCCGTTCCAGGCTACAAACCCGGACCGGCTCCGGCCTGCGACGTCGTGGGTCCGGCCATCTTACGCAAGGGCCCCGATGATGCCCATCCCGACGCTCGACCGGCTGCTCGCCGAGGCCCGCGCCCAGGGGCCGCGCCGGCTGGTGGTGGCGGCGGCGGAGAGCGACACGGCGCTGGCGGCGGCGGCCATGGCGCGGCGGCAGCGGCTGGCCGACGTGGCGCTCGTGGGCGACGTGGCCGCCATCGGCCAGCGGCTGGCGGCGCTGGGCGAGTCGCCCGCCCTCTTCGACCTGCGGCCGGCCGCCGACGACGCCGACGCGGCGCGCCGGGCGGTCGCCATGGTGCGGGCCGGCGAGGCGGCCGTCCTCATGAAGGGGCGGCTGCAGACGAGCGAGCTCCTGAAGGCCATCCTCGACAAGCGCGACGGGCTGCGCGAGCCGGGGCGGCTCCTCTCCGACGTGCTCGTGGCCGAGCACCCGCGCTCCGGCGAGCCGCGCCTGCTCGGCCTCACCGACGGCGGCGTCAACGTGGCGCCCGACCTCTCGCAGAAGAAGGCCATCGTCGAGAACGCGGTGGCGCTCTTCCAGCGGCTCGGCCACGAGCGGCCCAAGGTGGCCTGCCTGTGCGCCGTGGAGAAGGTGACGGCCGCCATGCCCCACACCGCCGACGCGCAGGCGCTCGCCGAGGCGAACGCCCGCGGCGAGCTGGCCGGCTGCCTCGTCTCCGGGCCGCTCGCGCTCGACAACGCCCTCTCGGTGGAGGCGGCGCGCGACAAGGGGATCGACCACCCGGTGGCCGGCCGCGCCGACCTCCTGCTCGCGCCGACCATCGAGGTGGGCAACGCCCTCGGCAAGGCCTTCACCTACCTGGCCCACGCCCGGGTCGGCCACGTCATCGTGGGCGCGCGGGCGCCGGTCCTCATCCCCAGCCGCGTCGAGCGCGCCGAGGACAAGCTCCTCTCCATCGCGCTCGGCGTGCTCGCCGCTGGAGCCTGAACGCATGACGGCCCCGCTCATCCTCGCCATCAACCCCGGCGCCGGCTCGACCAAGCTGGCGCTCTACCGCGGCTCCGAGCCGGAGCGCGAGGCCAAGGTGGAGCACCCGGCGCTCGCGGCGCGGCCGGCGGCGCGCTGCTGGGACGAGCTGCCGGCGCGGCTCGCCGACGTGCGGGCCTTCCTGGCGAAGGGGAGCGTCGCCGCCGGGGCGCTCGCGGCGGTGGTGGGTCGCGGCGGGCTCCTGCCGCCCATGCCCTCCGGCACCTTCGCCGTCGACGCGGCCATGCTGGCCGACCTGGAGCGGGCGGCGCGGGGCGACCACGCCTCCAACCTCGGCGCCCCGCTGGCGCGCGCCGTCGCCGAGGAGCACGGCTGCCCCGCCTTCATCGTCGACCCGGTCTCGGTGGACGAGCTCGATCCGGTGGCGCGCCTCACCGGCCTCGCCGGCGTGGAGCGGCGCTCGCTCTGCCACGCCCTCAACATCCGGGCGGTGGCGCGCCGCCACGCGGCGAAGGCCGGCCGGCCGCTCGAGGAGCTGCGGCTCGTGGTGGCCCACCTCGGCACCGGCGTCTCGCTCGCCGCCCTCGTCGGCGGCCGGATGGTCGACGTCGTGAACCCCAAGGACGAGGGGCCGTTCAGCGGCGACCGGGCGGGCGGCGTGCCGTCGGGCGCCCTCATGGACCTCTGCTTCGCCCCCGGCGCCGACCGCCGGGCGCTGGAGCGGCGCCTCTTCGGCGACGGCGGCCTCTTCAGCCACGCCGGCACGCGCGACGCGCGCGAGGTCTGGCGGCGCGCCGAGATGGGCGACGCCCGGGCGGCGCTCGTCCTCGACGCCATGGCCTACCAGATCGCCAAGGCGGCGGGCGGGCTCGCGGCGGCGCTCTCCGGCAAGGTCGACGCGGTGCTCCTCACCGGCGGCCTCGCCTGGCTCGACGCCGTGACGCTCCCGGTGCGCCGGCGCATCGCCTTCATCGCGCCGGTCCACCTCTACCCGGGCGAGGACGAGCTCCGCGCGCTCGCCGAGGGGGCGCTGCGCGTGCTCTCGGGCCAGGAGGCGGCCCGGGCCTACCGCTCCTAGAGCCCGTCGAAGGCGTAGAGCGCGAGGCCGAGCGCATCCTCGCTCGGCCGGCGCCGCGCCTCGAGCGCGAGGGAGAGGTTCCGGCCGAGGTGGACGCGGAGGGCGGCGTCGAGCGCGTAGGTCTCGCGCGGCCGCGCCTCGGGGAGCCAGCGCCAGTCGCCCGAGGCGAGGAGCGCAGCCCGCTCGCCGAGCCGGAGCCGCACCAGGCCGCCCGGCCCGAGGCCGACGCGGAAGCGGCCGCCGCCCCAGCCGGAGAGGCGGGGCGAGCCCATCACCTCGGCGTCGGCGAAGGCGGCGGCGTCGACCGCGCCGTCGAGCGCCGAGACGGCGAGGCCGCCCCCGGCGTCGAGGAGGCCGGCGACGCAGCCGGCGCAGGCGGCGTCGCGCACGGTCTGGGCGCTGGCCCGGACGCGCCAGGAGGGGCGCCGGTCGAAGCGGGTCACGGGCGAGAGCGAGACGATGCGGACGAAGGAGGCGTCGTCGAGCTCGAGGCGGCCCGGGTCGGCGCGCCAGCGGAGCCGCGCCGGCAGGAACTCGATCTGGGCGTGGTCCGGGTAGCCGTCGGGCGGGTCGAGGAGGTCGTGCAGGCAGAGCCGCAGGTCGAGCGTGGCGAAGCCGCCGCCGTCGCGCAGCGCGCCGCCGCCGAGGCCGGCCCGGAGCGAGCCGTGGCCGCGCTCCGGGCGGCGCTCCTCGGGCCGCGCCAGGTCGAGCGCGGGCGACTGGACGCGCACCGCGGCGCGCCGCTCGAGGAGCGCCTGGCGCGCCCTGGCCGCCCAGGGGTCCGTCCCCATGACGAGCGCCTTGCCGTGGCGCAGGTCGACGAGGTCGAGCGCGGCGTCGAGCACCGCCGCCTGCTCCGCGGCGGGCGCGCCGTCCGGCAGCGGCGAGGCGGCGTCGTGGGCCAAGGCCTCGACGGCGTCGTCGTCGCGGGCCGAGAGCGGCCTCACCCGCGCCTCGAACTGCGTCCGCATGGCGGGGCGCCAGTGGACCGAGCGGACGAGGCCGGGGTTCCGGTAGAGCGCCTTCACCGTGTCGGCCGGGACGACGAGCGGCCGCGCCGCCACCCAGCCGGTCAGGTCGAGCCGCGGCGCCGCCGCCTCCAGCGCGCCGAGCACGTGGTAGCTGCAGTTCTCGTCGAGGTACCAGTAGTCGAACCAGCTGCCGCCGAGCTCCCACAGGTGGGCCACCAGCATCCCCACCTCGTCCGGCCGGAGCGCCAGGTCGTACTCCCACAGGTCGCGCGACTCGTAGTCGGCGTACTCGCGCACCTTGTAGTAGTACGGATAGTGGTTGAAGGTCCCCTTGAAGAGGCCGAAGAGCCCCTTGAACGCGTAGAGGAGCGCGTTGCCGGTGTCGACCTGCGCCGAGTAGTCGACGCCGTAGTCGAGGAGCTCGAAGCTGCGCCCGGCGAGCGGCTCGTCGGTCCGGTTGAGCCTGAGGAAGGTGTGGCCGAAGGAGCTGGCCGGGTTGTTGAGGTAGTAGCTCGAGAAGACGAGCGTCGCCGAGCGGGCCTGCACCCGCTCCGCGAACTCGCGCAGGCGCGGGCAGGGGCGGGGCGGCAGGCGGGCCGGGTCGATGCCGAGCCGGCCGGCCAGGAAGGCGAGCCGCGCCGGGAAGCGGCAGACGGCGTCGTCGAGCTCGTCGGCGCCGGCGGGAGGCGGCGCGAAGAAGCCCGCGAGCGTCGCCTCGAGCTCGGCGCCGGGATCGAGCTGGCCGTCCTTCGCGCGGAAGAACCTGGGGGCGTCGTTCTCGCTCTTCCACCCGCCGAGCCAGCGGCGGCGCCAGTGGCCGAGCCGGAGCCAGGCCGGATCGTCGGCGAGGTGGAGCGCGCGGGCGCGGGCGACCAGCTCCGGCAGGTAGGCCGGGTCGAGGGCCGGCGCGGGCGCGGCGGCCTCGGGGGAGGCGGGCGCCGCGACGTCCGCCGGGGCGGCAGGCGGGGCGGGCTCCTCGGCGCGGACCGGGAGCGCGGCGACGAGGGCGAGGAGCGGGAGGAGCCGGCGCACGGCCACGCAGGGTAGACGAAGGGGAGCCCCCTCGCGAGGGCTCCCCGGTCGACGACGGAGCGGCTCGGCGGACGGACTAGCCGACCTTGCAGCCGAGCGACGCGTCGCTCTTCAGCGTCTCGAGCAGCTTCGAGGCGATCTCCTCGCTCGTGGCCTGCTCCGACGGGATGATGCGCGAGTAGTTCTGCTGCAGCGCCGCGCCGACCTCGCGCGAGTCCTTGCAGCCGGCCATGAAGGTGAGGGCGCCGATGGTCTCGCCCTGGCCGCGGCTCATGTCCTTGGCGAGCGCGTCGCGGTTGGCGTCGACGAAGTTCTTGGTCCCCTGGGCCACCAGGGCGGAGCCGCAGTTGGAGGTGCCGGTGGTGATGCCGAAGGTCTGGCTGCCGAAGGTGCCGTTGGTGGTGGCGGCCAGGATCTGCACGGCGCCCGGCTGGTTCCCGAAGACGAGGGAGCCGAGGCCGCAGCCGGCCGCGCCGTAGGCGCCGGTGCCCTTGAGCCCGGCGCCGACCTCGGCGGCCGAGGCGGTGCCAGCGATGAGGATGCCCGCGATGAGTGCCAGAGTGCGCATCGGTGTCTCTCCTTGGACGGATTGTGGATTCACGCCGGGAGCGACCCCCCAGGCGCGCGACTGAGAGGCTTACCGCTTCCGCCACCCCCGGTGCACCTCAAACGCACCCCCCGGGTGGGGCGTCGGAGGGGCGTCGATCGCGCCATCCATTTGCTGTTGCGGCAGGTTGGCGCGCCACGTCATAGTCTTGCCCCTCGTTTCGATTCTCCAATCAGGAGCGGCCATGCCCCTCAAGATCCTGGTCACCGCGAAGCGCGTCGAGGACCCGGAGTCGAAGATCCGCGTGAAGCCGGACGGCTCCGGGATCGTCACCGACGGCGTCAACTACAAGCTCAACCCGTTCGACGAGATCGCGGTCGAGGAGGCGCTCCGGCTGAAGGAGGCCCACGGCGGCGAGGTGATCGTCGCCTCGATCGGGGGCGAGAAGTCGCAGACCGAGATCCGCGCCGCGCTCGCCATGGGGGCCGACCGCGGCCTCCTGGTGCGCCACGACGGGCCGCTCGACCCGGTGGTGGTCTCGGCCATCCTGGCCAAGGTGGTGGAGCAGGAGAAGCCGGACCTGGTGCTGGCCGGCAAGCAGTCGATCGACGACGACCAGAACCAGGCCGGGCAGTGGCTGGCGGCGCGGCTCGGGCTGCCCCAGGCCACCTTCGCCTCCAAGAAGGAGAGCCTGGAGAGCGAGGCCGAGCAGAAGAAGCAGCCGGGCCTGGCCCTCGCCGCCGACGGCAAGAAGCTCACGGTGGTGCGCGAGGTGGACGGCGGCGTCGAGACCATCGAGGTGGCGCTGCCGGCGGTGGTGACGGTCGACCTGCGGCTCAACAAGCCGCGCTTCGCCTCGCTCCCCGGGATCATGAAGGCCAAGAAGAAGGAGCTGAAGGAGGTGCCGGCCGCCTCGCTCGGCGTCGACCTCGCGCCCAAGGTGATCGTGCGGAAGCTCTCCGAGCCGCCCAAGCGGGCCGGCGGCACCAAGGTGGCCGACGTCGACGAGCTCTGGAAGAAGCTCCACGAGGAGGCGAAGGTCCTCTAGGGCCCCGCACGGAGAGAGAACATGTCCAACGTCCTCATCGTCGCAGAGCAGGCCCAGGGTCACCTCCGCAAGGCCACCCTCCACGCGCTCGCCGCCGGGCGCGAGATCGCGAAGCGCACCGGCGGCAAGGTGCACGTGGCGCTCCTCGGGAAGGGCGTCGCGGCGCTCGCCGAGGAGCTCGCCGCGTACGGCGCCGACGTCCACGTCGCCGACGCCCCTGTGCTGGAGCACCCGCTCGCGGAGTCCTACGGGCCGGTCGTC
>DASTGK010000230.1:0-3790 GCA_035719085.1 Anaeromyxobacteraceae bacterium | reverse complement strand
GGGGCGCACCTCGGCGGCGGGGCCGGCACGGCGGCGCGGCCCGGCGTGCTCGGCACCGGGGCGGGCAAGGCCGGCCGGGTGGCGGCGCCCGACGTCACCGCGCTCCTCGACCGCGAGCAGTGGGAGGCGGTGAGCGCCCCGGCCTCCGAGCCGCTGCTGGTCCTCGGCAGCGCCGGCAGCGGCAAGACCACGGTGGCGCTCCACCGGCTGGCTCGCATCGCCGCCGCCGACGCCCAGCGCTACCCGGCCTCGCGCATCCAGGTGGTGGTGCCGGAGACGGGCCTCGCCCGGCTCACCGCGCGCCTGCTCGCGCCGCTCGGCCTCGACAAGGTGGCCGTCCGCACGCTCGAGGAGTGGGCGCGCGGCGCCTTCCAGTCGGTCTTCGGCGCGCCGCCGCCGCGGCTCTGCGCCGACCCGCCGGCGCTCGTCTCGCGGCTGAAGCGCCACCCGGCGCTCCACGAGGCCCTGCGCCGCCGCCCCCAGCCGGCCGGCGAGGCCACGCTCCGCCGGCTGCGGAGCGACCTCGGCGACCTGCTCGTCGAGCCGCGCTTCGTGGCCGCGGTGGTGGAGGCGGCGAAGGGCGACCTGCCGACCACCGCCGTGGACGAGGTGGTGCGCCACACCCGGCTGCAGCTCGCCGCGCCGGCCGCCGACGCCCTCGCCGGCGTCGACCCGGACCGGCTGGCCACGCTCGACGGCCTGGCGGTGGACGAGGACACCCCCGAGTCGCTGGCCGGCACGCTCGACGCCGAGGACCTGCCGCTCCTGCTCTTCCTCGCCGCCATCCGCGCCGGCGGGGCGGGGCGGCGGCTCGCCCACCTGGTGGTGGACGAGGCCGAGGACGTCTCGCTCGTGGAGCTCTCGGTGCTGGGGCGCCACCTGGCCGGCGGCCGGAGCGTCACGCTGGCCGGCGACGAGGCGCAGCAGACCTTCAGCTCCTACGCCGGCTGGCCCGAGGCGCTCGCCGCGCTCGGCGTGCGCGACGTCGCCGAGGTGCGGCTCGCCACGAGCTACCGCTGCCCGGCGCCGGTGGCCGCCTTCGCCCACGAGGTGCTGGGCCCGCTCGCGCCCCCCGAGCCGCCGCGCGCCGGCCGGCCGGGCGCGCCGGTGGCCCGCTTCGACTTCCCCTCCGAGGCCCACGCCCAGCTCTTCCTCTGCGGCGCGCTGCGCGACCTGCTCGAGCGCGAGCCGCAGGCCTCGGTGGCGGTGGTCTGCGCCGCGCCGGAGACGGCCCGGGCCTTCCACCGGCTGCTCGCCGACCTGCCCGAGGCGCGCCTCTCGCTCGACGGCCAGTTCACCTTCCGGCCGGGCTGCGACGTGACCGACGTGGCGAGCGTGAAGGGGCTGGAGTTCGACTACGTGGTGGTGCCCGACGCCGGCATCCGGGCCTACCCGGACGAGCCGGAGGCGCGCCGCTGGCTCCACGTGGCGGTGACGCGCGCCGCCCACCAGCTCTGGGTCGCGGCGGTCGGCACGCCGTCGCCGCTGCTCGCCTCGCTCCCGCCGGGCTGACCTGCGGCCGCGCGGCGGGGAATCGCGCCGCGCCCGCTCGCAGGTACCCGCGAGGGATCTCGATCCCCGGCGGTATCCGCCGCAGATTGGTGCGCACACACCTGCACCCAAGAGGAGACACGCCACATGGCGAAGATCACGCTCGGCGGCAACCCCATCCACACCAGCGGCGAGCTGCCGGCGGTCGGCACCAAGGCGCCCGACTTCAAGCTCACCGCGGGCGACCTGAAGGACCTGTCGCTCGCCGACTTCAAGGGGAAGAAGAAGGTCCTCAACATCGTCCCGTCGCTCGACACCCCGACCTGCGCCACCTCGACCCGCAAGTTCAACGCCGAGGCGGGCAAGCTGCCCAACGTGGCGGTGCTGGTGGTCTCGGCCGACCTGCCCTTCGCCTCGAAGCGCTTCTGCACCACCGAGGGGCTCGCCAACGTGACGCCGCTCTCCACCTTCCGCAGCGGCTTCGCCAAGGAGTGGGGCATCGCCCTCGTGGACGGACCGCTGGCCGGCGTCACCGGCCGCGCCGTGGTGGTGCTCGACGAGTCGGACAAGGTCGTCTACGAGGAGCTCGTCCCGGAGATCAAGCAGGAGCCGAACTACGAGGCGGCGCTGGCCGCGCTGCGGTGACGGACCGCGCCGAGGCGCTGGCCGAGATCGGGACCGCCCTCTCGTCCACGCTCGACCTCGACGCGCTCCTCTCGCTGGCCGTGGAGCGTGCCGTCGATCTGCTGGAGGCGGATCGCGGCACGCTCTTCCTCGTCGACCGGGCGCGAGGGGAGCTCTGGTCCAAGGTCCTGAAGGGCGGCCGCACCCGGGAGATCAGGCTCCCGGCGGGGCAGGGGATCGCCGGCCACGTGGCGCGCACCGGGCGCCCGGCCTCGGTGCCCGACGCCTACCTCGATCCGCGCTTCGACCGCGCGGTCGACCAGGGCTCCGGCTACCGGACCCGCTCGCTCCTGGCCGTGCCGCTGCGCGACCGGCACGGCGCCACCGCCGGCGTGCTCGAGGTGCTCAACCGGCGCGGCGGACCCTTCAGCGCGGCCGACGAGCGGCTGCTCGCCGCGGTCGCCTCGCAGGCGGCGGTGGCGCTCGAGAACGCGCGGCTCTTCGCCGAGGCGGAGAAGCGCAACGCCGAGCTGGAGCTGCTGCTCGGCCTGGAGCGGCGGCTGGCCGAGGCGCCGGACCTGGCGGCCGGGCTCGGGGCGGTGCTGGAGCGGGCCCTCGAGGTGGTGGAGGCCGACGCCGGCGCGGTGCTGGTGCGCGAGGGGCGGGGCGGCGACCTCTTCTTCCGCTCGGCGCGCGGCGGCCGGCCAGAGGCGCTGCGGCGGCTCGCCATCCCGCCGGGGCGCGGCATCGCCGGGGCGGTGGTGCAGCGCGGCCGCCCCATCCTGGCGAACGACACCTCCGCCGAGCGGGCCTTCGACCCGGCGCTGGCGGAGCGGATCGGCTACGAGGTGAAGAGCGCCCTGTGCGTGCCGCTCCAGGCCGACGGCGAGACCTTCGGCGCGCTCGAGCTGCTCAACAAGCGGGGCGGCTTCACCGCGGAGGACCAGGCGCTCCTCTCGGTGGTGGCCGGCCAGACGGCCCGCGTCGTCGAGGTGGGCCGGGCGCGCGAGGAGCGCGGGCGCGAGGAGCGGCTCGCCACCATCGGCCAGCTCCTCTCCGGCGTGCTGCACGACCTGCGCACGCCGCTCACCATCATCTCCGGCTGGGCCCAGCTCATGGCCGGCGAGGCCGACCCGGCCGAGCGGCAGAAGGCGGTGGCGCTCATCCTGCGCCAGCTCGAGGCGGTGGAGGCGATGACGCGCGAGGTGCTCGACTTCGCCCGCGGCAGCGTGGCGGTGCTGAAGCGGAGCGTCCTCGTCAACGTCTTCATGCGCGAGGTGGCGGGCTACCTGGAGAAGGATCTGGAGGGGCGCGGCGTCGAGCTGCGGGTGCGGGTCGGCTACGGCGGCCCGGCGCGCTTCGACGAGGTGAAGGTGAAGCGCGCCCTCTTCAACGTGGCGCGCAACGCCGCCGAGGCGATGCCGCAGGGCGGCCGCTTCGCCCTCTCGGTGGCGCGGACCGGCGAGCGGCTCGTCTTCCGCATGAGCGACACCGGCCCGGGCATCCCCGAGGCGCTGCGCGGCCGGCTCTTCGAGTCCTTCGCCAGCCACGGCAAGGCGCACGGCACCGGGCTCGGCCTCGCCATCGTGAAGCGCATCGCCGAGGAGCACGGCGGCACGGTCGAGTGCCGCAGCCGCCCCGGCAAGGGGACGACCTTCGTCCTCGCCATCCCGGC
>DASTGK010000229.1:0-3797 GCA_035719085.1 Anaeromyxobacteraceae bacterium | reverse complement strand
AGGGTCACGAGCTCGCCGAGCGGCCGGTAGGTGGGGAAGCCGGGCAGGCCGGCCTCGAGCAGGCGGCGCGCCGGCAGGTTGTCCGAGACGATGCTGGTGAGGTCGAAGGGGAGCTCGTCCGGCCGCCGCGCGGCGTCGAGGAGCCGGAAGCCATGGCGCAGCAGGCGCACCCGCCCGCGCCCGCCCGCTCCGGCCCGGAGCTGCCCGAGGTAGCCGAGCCGCGCCGGCCGCCCGTTCACCCAGGCGGTGCGGACGCTGCGCGAGGCGAGCCCCTCCACCCGCCCATCCGGCGCGCGCGCCACCACCACGTCGTGCCGGTCCCCCTCCACCGCCGCCGCCAGCTGGAAGTCCGGCTCCCGCTCGAGCGAGAGCGAGACGGCGCCCGCGAACGGGCTCTCGCGCAGGAGCCGCCGCAGCGCCGGCTCGTCGCCGGGGCGGGCCGGCTCCATCTGGACGGCGGCGCTCATGCCTCGAGGAGCGGGCCGGCGAAGGTGGCGTCGCCGAGCGGGTGGCCGTCGCGCTGCGAGATCTCGCGCCGGTGGAGCAGGTTGGCGAAGAGGTAGCCGAGCGCCATCCGCGCAGAGCCGAGGCTGCCGCGCCACCGCCGCGCGATCGACCCGGCGGCGTAGAAGCGGCGCCGGGCCGCGAGGCAGGCCTCGCGCAGCGCCTCGGGCGTCATGCCGGCCGGCCGGTAGGGGGCGCGGCCGAAGCGGTAGGTCGGGTCGAGCCACCAGCGCTCGTAGAGGAGCCGCCCCTCCGCCTCGAGCCGCCGGTAGAGCGGCGTGCCGGGGAAGGGGACCACCGGCGCGAAGGCGGCGAGGAAGAAGGCCTCCTCCACGGCGAGGTCGACCGCCGCGTCGAGCGCGCCCGGGCCGTCGCCGTCGTAGCCGAGCACGAAGGTGCCGTAGACGCCGATGCCGTGGCGTCGCAGCGTCGCCACCGCCTGGCGGTAGCGGTCGGGGGTGTTGAACCCCTTGCCCATGCGCCGCAGCACCGCCGGGTCGAGGCTCTCGAAGCCGATGAGCACGCCGACGCAGCCGGCGCGCGCCAGCCGCCCCGCCCAGCCGTCGTCGAGCGCCCCCTGGAGCGAGCACTGCGTCACCCAGGGGCGGCGGTGGCGGGCGAGCGCCTCGAGCAGGCCGGCCGAGGTGGCCGAGCCGGCGTCGCCGGCGATGTTGTCGTCGACCACGAAGACGAGCCGCCGCTCGGCCGAGGCCTCGAGCACGTCGGCCACCACCGCGTCGACCGGCCGCGGCGAGCGCGACGGGCCGTAGGCCGAGTGGATGGCGCAGAAGTCGCAGCGGTAGGGGCAGCCGCGCCCCGCCTCGACGAGGCCGACCGGCAGGTAGCGCTTGCCGCGGTAGACGGAGCGGTCGGGGCGCGCTGTGCCGAGCGCGGGGCGCCCCTCGGCCCGGTAGACGCGCTCCCCCTTGCCGTGGCGCCAGTCGTCGAGGACCCGCGGCCAGAGCGCCTCGGCCTCGCCCACCACCACGCTCTCGGCGTGGCGCGCCACCTCGTCCGGCGCCAGCATGGCGTGGAAGCCGCCCATCACCACCGGCACGCGGCGGCGCCGGTACTCGCTCGCGATCTGGTAGGCGCGGCGCGCCGTGTAGGTCTCGACCGAGATGGCCACGAGGTCGGTCGGGGCGTCGTAGGGGATGGGCTCGAACCGGTCGTCGGCGACGCGCACCTCGACGTCCTTCGGCGTGAGGCCGGCCAGCATGGCGAGCGGCAAGGGCTCCATCTGCCAGCTGCGCAGGTAGCGCTCGCCCGGGCGGCGCCCGATGCAGGGCTGGACGAGCGTCAGCCGCACGGAGACCCCCGGGGCGCCTCGGCCGCGACGGCGGGGCGCCCGGTTTGCACCGGCTCCGGCGCGACGCCGAGGAACCAGTCGCAGGTGTAGAAGCGGTGCAGGTTGCGCGCGTAGAAGCGGTAGCCCAGGTTGGCGGCGAGCGTGAGGTGCGGGTCGACGCGCGACCTCCAGAGCCGGCGAGCGATCGACGGCAGCGAGTAGGCCCGCCGCCAGGCCCGCTCGTGCCCCTCCTGCAGCTGGCGCGGCGTCATGAGCTTCGGCCGGAAGACGACGTGCTGCGCGTCGTAGAGCGACCAGTCGCGGGTGAGGATGCGCCCCTCGGCGTCGAGCCGGCGGTGGAGCGGCGTCCCCGGGAACGGCGTCACCACGGCGAAGCGCGGCAGGTCGATGCCCGCCTCGACCGCGAAGCGGGCCGTCCTGTCGAAGACGTCCGGCGTGTCGCCGTCGAGCCCGAAGGCGAAGCAGCCCATGAGCGCGATGCCGTGGCGGTGCAGGTCGGCGACGAGCGCCCGGTAGGCCTCCGGGTCGTTGAACCCCTTGCGCGTCGCGCCGAGCGAGGCCTCGCAGAGCGACTCGAGCCCCATGAGCAGGCCGCGGCAGCCGCTCCGCGCCGCGAGCGCGAGGAGCGGCCGGTCGAGGCCGAGGAGCGTGGTGGCGAGGCCGTACCACCTGATGCCGAGCGGCACGAGCGCCTCGAAGAGCCGGGCGGCGTAGCGCGGGTCGGACACCAGGTTGAGGTCGATGAAGAGCACCTTGGAGGCGCCCCACTGCCGGATGTCGGCCGCCACCTCCTCCGGCGGCTTCTGGTACTGCTTGCGCCCCCAGGCGGTGGGCGCCACGCAGAACTCGCAGTCGTGGGCGCACGAGCGGGTCGCCTCGAAGACGGCGCGGGTGAAGTAGCGCTCGGCCGGGAGCAGGTCGCGGCGCGGGAAGGGGAGGCCGACGAGCGAGAGCTCCGGCCCCTGGGCGTAGCGCGGCTGCAGGCGGCCGGCGGCGAAGTCGCGCAGGAGCGCCGGCCACGTCTGCTCCGCGTAGCCGGTCACCACCGCGTCGGCGTGGGCCTGCGCCTCGTCCGGCCCGAGCGTCGGGTGGGGGCCGCCGAGCACCACGGTGACGCCGCGGGCCCGCAGCTGGTCGGCCAGCTCGTAGGCGCGCGGCGCGTTGCCGGTGATGGAGGTGATGCCGGCGAGGTCGGCCCGGATCCGCGCCGGGTCGACGTCGTCGATCCCCTCGTCGAGGAGCTCGATCTCGGCGCCCAGCTCGGCCGGCACGTAGGCGGCGAGCGTGGTGAGCGTGAGCGGCGCGTACCGGAGCGACTTCTTGAAGATGCCGCCCCGGTGCCGGTAGAGCGGCCCCTTCGGCGAGACGAGCGCGATCCGCATGGCCAGATCCCCCGCGACGGCCAGTGTAGCCCGGCGTCACCCTGGCGGCGCCAGTCCCCCGGCGTGGAGGACCTGCGCCCGCGTCTCAACACGGTTAAGGTGGGGGCGTGACCCTCCACCAGGTCGTCCGCCCGCCGCGCCTCCCGTCGCCCCGCCCACCGCTCCTCGTCTTCCTCCACGGCATCGGCAGCGACGAGCGCGACCTCCTCCCGCTCGCCGGCCACCTCGACCCGCGCCTGCAGGTCGCGTCGCTCCGGGCGCCGAACGAGGCCGAGCCGATGGGCTACGCCTGGTACGCGCTCGACTGGCGCACCTCGCCGCCGCGCGCCGACCTGGATCAGGCCGAGGCGAGCCTCGCGCTGCTCACCGCCTGGCTCGAGGCCGCGCCAGCCGCGCTCGGCACCGACCCCGCGCGCACCTTCCTCTTCGGCTTCAGCCAGGGGGCGGCCATGTCGCTCGCCGCCACGCTCGCCCGCCCCGACCTGGTGCGCGGCGCCATCCTCCACTCCGGCCGCGTCATCCCCGGCCAGCCGGTGCCGCAGGGGCCGCTCCCCGGCCTCGACGTGCTCGTCCTCCACGGCCTGCGCGATCCCGTGCTCGGC
>DASTGK010000228.1:0-29268 GCA_035719085.1 Anaeromyxobacteraceae bacterium | reverse complement strand
GCCATCGCCGGGCGCGGCGTGCTGGCGGAGGTCTCCGAGCGAGGACGATGGGCGAAGGCCGTCCTCGGCAACCGCGCCCTCCTCGCCGACGAGGGGGTGGCGGTCACCGACGCGGCCCGGCGCGCGGCGGCCCCCTTCGAGGCGGAGGGGGACACGGTGGTGCACCTCGCGCTGGACGGCCAGCTCGCCGCGCTGCTGGTCGTCGCCGACGTCCTGCGCCCCGAGGCGCGCGACGCGGTGGCCGAGCTGCGCGCCCTCGGCCTCGAGCTCGCCATCGTGAGCGGCGACGGCCCCGCCACCACCGCCGCGGTGGCGGCGCGGGTCGGCATCGAGCGCGCGCTGGCCGAGGCGACGCCGGTGGCGAAGGAGCGCGAGCTGGCGCGCCTGCAGGGGGCGGGGGCGCGGGTGCTCATGGCCGGCGACGGCATCAACGACGCGCCGGCGCTGACCCGCGCCACCGTCGGCGTCGCCATGGGGCGCGGCACCGACGTGACCATGGAGAGCGCCGACGCGGTGCTGGTGCGCGACGACCTGGCGCTCCTCCCCGACCTGGTGCGGCTCGGCCGGCGCACCGCCGCCGTCATCCGGCAGAACGTCTTCTGGGCCTTCTTCTACAACGTGGTGGCCATCCCGCTGGCCGTGACCGGGTGGCTCCACCCCATCGTCGGCGCGGCCGCCATGGCCGCCTCGTCCGCCTTCGTGGTGGGCAACTCGCTCCGCCTGCGCCGCACCTTCGACCGGAGCCGCCCGTGATCCTGACTGGCCTCATCCTCCTGTCGCTCGCCCTCGGCCTCGCCGCCTGGCTCTTCTTCATGTGGTCGGTGAAGAGCGGCCAGTACGAGGATCCGGAGGGGCCCAAGTACCGGATGCTGGATGACGAGGAAGAGGCGGCGCCTGACAAGAAGGAAACCTAGACCCGCGAAGGCGCGCCTGCCCGACCGGCGCGCCGTCCTGCGGTTGGGCATCATGCCCAAGGTCACGAAGCGGACACACCGCCTTTCCCCTGCGGAAGCGCAGGCTTGCCGAACCGTGAATTGTGGACCGGTCCGGTCCCCGTAAGCCGCGAATCTCACGGCGGTTTTTCGTGTGGGTGCGGCTGGCACCCGGGTCGCCCGGCGTGCTAAACGAACCCCCACCCAGGACACCGGCTTTCGGGCCCTTTTCGACATTCACTGGAGGAGAACCCACGTGATCGAGGCGTACCTGAAGCACGAGGCGGAGCGGAAGGACCAGGGCATCCCGGCCAAGCCGCTCGATCCCGAGCAGACCCGCGAGCTGGTGAAGCTGCTCCAGAAGCCGCCCAAGGGGAAGGAGCAGTTCCTCCTCGACCTCCTCGTGAACCGCGTCTCCCCCGGCGTCGATCCGGCGGCCGAGGTGAAGGCCGCGTTCCTGGGCGAGATCGTGAAGGGCAAGCAGAAGAGCCCGCTCATCGACAAGAAGAAGGCGGTCGAGCTGCTCGGCACCATGGGCGGCGGCTACAACGTCCCGCCGCTCGTCGCCGCGCTGAAGGTGAAGGCGCTGGCCGCCGACGCCGCCAAGGCCCTCTCCGGCCTCACCTACGTCTACGACGCCTTCGACGACGTCATGGCGCTCGCCAAGGCCAAGAACGCCGACGCCCGGAAGGTGGTCGAGTCCTGGGCCGCCGCCGAGTGGTTCACCTCGCGCCAGGGCGTGCCCGCGACCATCAAGGTGAAGGTCTTCCGCGTCGACGGCGAGATCAACACCGACGACTTCTCGCCGGCCGGCGACGCCGCCACCCGGCCCGACATCCCGCTCCACGCCCTCGCCATGGGCAAGACCAAGTTCCCGGGCGGCCTCAAGACCATCGCCGAGTACCGCGCCCAGGGCTTCGAGGTCGCCTTCGTGGGCGACGTGGTCGGCACCGGCTCCTCGCGCAAGTCGGCCTGCAACAGCGTCCAGTGGGCCATCGGCGAGGACATCCCGTTCGTGCCGAACAAGCGGCGCGGCGGCGTCATCATCGGCGGCGTCATCGCCCCCATCTTCTTCAACACCGCGCAGGACTCCGGCGCGCTGCCCATCAAGGCCGACGTCTCGAAGCTCAAGATGGGCGACGTCGTCACCGTCGACACGGTGAAGGGCGAGATCCGCGCCGAGGGCGGCGAGGTGCTCAGCACCTTCGCGCTCGCCCCCGAGACCCTCGGCGACGAGTTCCGCGCCGGCGGCCGCATCCCGCTCATCATCGGCCGCGCGCTCACCGAGCGCGCCCGCAAGGCGCTCAAGAAGGGGCCGGCCGACCTGTTCGTCACCAAGGTCAACCCGGCGCCGGCGAAGGGGCAGGGCTACTCGCTCGCCCAGAAGATGGTCGGCCAGGCCTGCGGCCTGCCGGGCGCGCTGCCCGGCTGGTACGTCGAGCCGAAGATGACCACCGTCGGCTCGCAGGACACCACCGGCCCGATGACGGCCGACGAGCTGAAGGAGCTGGCCTGCCTCAAGTTCCAGGCCCCCATGGTGATGCAGTCCTTCTGCCACACGGCGGCCTACCCCAAGGCGGCCGACGTGAAGATGCACGCCACGCTGCCCGACTTCATCCGGGCCCGCGGCGGCGTGGCCCTGCGGCCGGGCGACGGCGTCATCCACTCCTGGCTCAACCGGCTCCTGCTCCCCGACACCGTCGGCACCGGCGGTGACTCGCACACCCGCTTCCCCATCGGCATCAGCTTCCCGGCCGGCTCGGGCCTCGTGGCCTTCGGCGCCGCGCTCGGCTTCATGCCGCTGGAGATGCCGGAGAGCGTCCTGGTCCGCTTCAAGGGCAAGCTCAATCCCGGCATCACCCTGCGCGACGTGGTCAACGCCATCCCGCTCGCGGCCATCCGCTCGGGCGACCTGACCGTGCCGAAGAAGGGCAAGAAGAACGTCTTCAACGGCACCATCCTGGAGATGGAGGGGCTGCCCGACCTGACCGTCGAGCAGGCCTTCGAGCTGACCGACGCCGCCGCCGAGCGCTCCGCCGCCGCCGCCTGCGTGGCCCTCTCCGAGAAGACCATCGCCACCTACCTGCGCTCCAACGTGGCGCTCATGAAGAAGATGATCGCCGACGGCTACGGCGACCCCGCCGCGCTCCAGGGGCGCATCGCCGCCGTGGAGAAGTGGCTCAAGAAGCCGGTCCTGCTCAAGGCCGACAAGAACGCCGAGTACAAGAAGGTGTTCGAGATCGACCTGGCCGGCATCACCGAGCCGATCCTCGCCTGCCCCAACGACCCGGACGACGTGAAGGTGCTCTCCGAGGTGGCCGGCACCAAGATCGACGACGTCTTCCTCGGCTCCTGCATGACCAACATCGGCCACTTCCGCGCCGCCGGCGAGATCTGGAAGGGGCAGAAGTTCAACCCGGCCGTCCGCACCTGGCTCTGCCCGCCCACGCGGATGGACCAGCAGCAGCTGCGCGACGAGGCCTACTTCACCACCTTCAGCGCCATCGGGGCCCGCATCGAGACGGCCGGCTGCTCGCTCTGCATGGGCAACCAGGCCCGCGTGCCGGACGCGGTGACGGTCTTCTCCACCTCGACCCGCAACTTCGACGACCGCATGGGCGCGGGCGCCAAGGTCTTCCTCGGCTCCGCCGAGCTGGGCGCGGTGGCTGCCAACCTGGGCAAGCTGCCGACGGTGGCCGAGTACTTCGAGGCCTTCCAGGCGAAGATCGCCCCCAAGGCCGACAAGGTCTACCGCTACCTCCAGTTCGACGAGCTGGCCGAGTACAAGCCGCAGACCGGCAAGCTGCGCGTCATGGCCTAGCGCCCCGCCCCGCGCCGCCGGGGCCCGGGCAGCATCGCGAGGGCCGCCTCCACCCGGGGGCGGCCCTCGCCGCGTCTCGGCCGGCCTCCGCTACGGCGCCAGCGAGCCGAGCGGCGCCGGCGTGGCGATGGAGCGCGGCAGCGAGAGCTCGAAGGCGGTGCCGCCCTCGGCGGTGGTGGTGACGCCGACGCGCCCGCCGAGCCAGCGCTCGCCGAGCAGCTTCACGAGGAAGGTGCCGAGGCCGCGCCCCTCGCCCCCCTTGGTGGTGAAGTGGCGCTGGAAGAGGCGCGGCACCACCGCGGCCGGGATGGCGCCGGCGTTCCAGGCGCGGAAGACCACTGCCTCCGGCTCGAGCCGCACGTCGAGCCGCACCTCGCCGCCGGGGGCGGTCGCCTCGAAGGCGTTCTGCAGCACGGCGCCAAGCACCTTCGAGAGGAGGAACGGATCGGTCTCGATCGACGCGTCGGGCGGCGCCGGCGCGAGGAGGGTGCGGCCGGCGGCGGCCGGGTGGTGGCGGAAGAGCGCGGCGAGCCGCTCGACGAGGCGCGGCACCGACACCGGCTCGACCACCACCCGCACCGCGCCGGGGCGCGGCGGCGCGAGCGCCCGCTGCAGCTGGAGCTCGCGCGAGAGCCGGGCGGTGAGCTCGCGCACGTCGTCGGCCGCCTCGGCCGCGGTGGCGGGATCGACGGCGCCGAGCGCGGCGGCGGCCTGGCCCAGCCCGGCCACGAGGCCGGTCACCTCGCCGAGGACGGCGCGCTCCAGGGCGGCGCGCCGGCGGGCCGCCGTCACGTCGGTGAGCGCCAGCAGGAGGAAGCGCTCGCCGCCCAGCTCGACCGGGGAGGCCCGGACGTGCAGGTCGAGGTCCTGCGCCTCGCGCCCCTGCCGCACGCTGAGCACGCCGTCGCGCTCCTGCGGCCGGCCGGTCTCGAGCGCGGCGAGCATGGCGACGGCGGCGCCGCAGGTGGCGCAGGCGCCGCCGCGGCCGCAGCCGCCCCGGCTGTCGTGCGCCCGGCCGCAGCGGATCGCCTCGCCCGGCCGCAGCCCCAGCACCACCGCGGGGTCGTCGACGCCGAGCGCCTCGAGGAAGCCGGCGTTGACCGCCACCACCTGGCAGCGGTCGTTGAGCACCGCCGCGGCCGCCCCCACGGCGGCGAGCAGGGCGTCGATGATCGGGCTGGCGGCGGCCTGGGCGATCTGCGCAGCCAGCACCTCGGCCGTCGCGCGCTCCGTCGGCAGGAGCCACGCGGGCGGGGGCGGGAGCCCACTTCCCTCGGTCATGGCCGACCCTCCCCTCGAAAAGGACCGGTACGCACGTCAGCCTAGCCCCGCGTCGTCGGACTCGGATAGGGACAGGGGGTCGCTGCAGCGGGTTCTCCTCCCTCTCCCCCATCGGGGTTCACCTACAACCCACCACACGCACGATTGGCTCCGCCCCCCAGTCGAGCCATACTCCCGGGCCATGCTCGCCCTCGTCGCCGCCCTCGTGCTCTCCGCGCTGCCGTTCCCCGCGCCCCGCGTCGCGCAGGTGACCGACCGGACCAAGTTCGACCCCGGCACGGTCGTGTCGGTGGAGGCGGCCAAGGGGGAGCTCAAGGTCCGCTGCGCCGCGGGCATCGTCACCTTCAAGGCCGGCGCCGACGTCCAGGTCTTCGACGCCGCCGGCAAGCCGATCGGCTCCCCGGCGGCGCTGCAGCCGGGCCAGAAGGTCCGGGTCTGGTACCTGGTCGACGGCGGGGCCAAGGCGCTCGAGATCGCCGTGGAGTGACGCCGGGCCGGCCGGCCCCCACCGGGAGGCGGACCGCGGGTGCGCGCCGCCCCGGCGGCTGCGCTACGCTGGCGCGCATGGCCACCCGGCGCGCGCAGCGGACGAGGATCGAGCAGGACACCATGGGCGAGGTGCGCGTCCCGGCGGGCGCGCTCTGGGGGGCGCAGACCGCCCGCGCCGTCGAGAACTTCCCCATCTCCGGCCTCACGGCCCACCCGGCCTTCGTCGACGCCACGCTCCGGATCAAGGTGGCCGCGGCGCGCGTCAACGCCCGGCTCGGCCTGCTGCCGCGGAAGAAGGCGCGGGCCATCGAGCGGGCGGCGCGCGAGGCGCTCCAGGGGCGGTGGCGCGACCAGTTCGTGGTCGACGTCTACCAGGCCGGCGCCGGCACGTCGCACCACATGAACGTCAACGAGGTGCTGGCCAACCGGGCCGCCGAGCTGCTCGGCGCGCGGCGCGGCGACAGGGGCGCCGTCGACCCGAACGACGACGTCAACATGGCCCAGTCGACCAACGACGTGGTGCCGACCGCCATCCGGCTCGCCGCCCTCGAGCTCGCGCCCGAGGTGGTGGCCGCGCTCTCGGAGCTGGCCGCCACCTTCGAGAGGAAGGCGCGCGCCTGGGACGGCATCGTCAAGGCCGGCCGCACCCACCTCATGGACGCCACGCCGGTGCGGCTCGGCCAGGAGGTGGGCGGCTGGGCGGCCACGCTGCGCGCCGCGGCGGGCCGGCTCCGCGACGCCCTGCCGGAGCTCTCCATCCTCGGACTGGGCGGCACCGCCGTCGGCACCGGCGTCAACGCCCACCCGCGCTACCAGGCGCTCGCGGTGGAGGAGCTGTCGCGCCTCACCGGCGTGCCGCTCACGCCGGCCCGCAGCCTCACCGGCTCGATGCAGTCGCTCGCCCCCTTCGTGGCCCTCTCCGGCGCGCTGCGCGCGGCGGCGGTGGAGCTCCTGCGCATCGGCGGCGACGTCCGGCTGCTCGGCAGCGGCCCGGCCACCGGCCTCGGCGAGCTGAAGCTCCCGCCGGTGCAGCCCGGCTCCTCCATCATGCCGGGCAAGGTCAACCCGTCGATGGCCGAGATGCTGGCCATGGTCTCCTACCAGGTCATCGGGCTCGACGCGGCCATCGCCGCGGCGGCCACCGGCGGCCAGCTCGAGCTCAACGTCATGATGCCGCTCGTCGCCTTCGACCTGTGCCACGGGCTGCAGATCGCGGCGGCGGCGGTGCGGGCCTTCGACCGGCGCTGCGCCCGCGGCCTGGAGGCCGACCCGGACCGGGCGCGCCACTACGCCGAGCGGACGGTCAGCCTGGCGACGGCGCTGGCGCCGCGGCTCGGCTACGCCCGGGCCGCCGAGATCGTGAAGGCCTCGGTGGCGACCGGCCGGTCCATCGTCGACCTGGCGGTGGACCTCGGCGGCCTCACGCCGGCGCAGGCGAGGCGGCTCCTCGACCCGGCGAAGCTGACCCGGCCCGGCCGGGCCTGACGGGGAGCGGCGCCTGTCCCGCGGAGGGTGGAGTCGCCGGCCGGGGGCGCGGCCGGTATGATCGCCCGTCCATGACCGCACGCCTCGGTGAGATCCTGGTGAGCGAGCGCGCCTGCTCCTACGGCGACGTCCGCGAGGCGCTGCAGAACCAGGCCATCTTCGGCGGCCGGCTCGGCACCAACCTGCTCGAGCTCGGCGCCGTCACCGAGGCGGCGCTGGCGCACGCCCTCGGCACGCGCACCGGCGCTCCGCCGCTCTTCGGCGACCTGCCGCCCGACCCGGCGGCGCTCCGGCTGCTCGACGCTCGGCTCGCCGACCGCTGGGATGTGGTGCCCTACCACGTGGCCGAGCGCCGGCTCGCCATCCTGACGCGCGACCCCGCCGATCTGCGGATGCTCGACGAGGTGGCCTTCGCCACCAGCCGCCACGTCCACCCGTTCGTCGTGCCGGAGGCGCGGCTCTGGCGCACGCTCCGGAGCGCCTACGGGCTCGACCGGCAGGTGCGCGGCTTCCCCGGCGAGCGGATCAAGGCGGAGGAGGCGCCGGCGCGAAGGGTGGCCACCGGCCCCGACCTCATGGACGAGGCCGGCTTCGACGCGCTCTACGGCCGGGTCGGGCTGCAGGCCCCGCCGCCGCCCGCCCCGCCGCCCGCGGACGACCTGCCGGTGGAGGACCTGCTCGAGCCGATCGAGCCGGAGCCGCCCCCGCTCTCCCCGGCGGTGCTCGACGGCCTGATGCGGGCTCACGGCCACGCGCCGCCCGCGGCGCTCCCGGCCGGCGCCGCGCTGCCGCCGCCGGTGCTCGCCCGCGCCCCTGCACCCGAGCCCTCGCCCCTCGCCTTCGCCGAGGCGCTCCGCTTCCTCGAGGGGGTGGGGGAGCGCGGCGCCATCGCCCGCACCGTCCTCCGCTACGCCCGCTCCAAGTTCCGGCGCGCCGTGCTGCTCACGGTGCGCCAGGGCGAGGCGCACGGCTGGGCCGGCCTCGGCGCCGGGCTCACCGACGAGGCGGTCCACCGCATCCGGCTCACCCTGGCGACGCCGGGGGTGGTGGCCACGGTGGTCTCGAGCAGCGCCCCGTACGTCGGGCCGCTCCCCAAGACCTGGGCCAACGTCCGGCTGCTCAAGGACCTGGGGGGCGGCGTGCCGAAGAGCGCGCTCCTCCTGCCGGTCCTGGCGCTCGGCCGGGTGGTCAACGTCCTCTACGCCGACAACGGCCGCGGCGAGCAGGTGAACGCCGGCGACCTCGGCGACCTGCTCATCCTCGGCACCCGCATCGCGCAGAGCTACGAGGTGCTGGTGCGCCGGGCGGTGTAGAGTCGGCGGCCGATGGCCGCGACGCTCGACTACTTCATGCTCCCCGAGGACGAGAAGGCGCTCTTTCGCCTGCTCGCCCGCCACGACGCCACCCTCTACCCGGAGCTGATCCCGCCCGGCTGGGAGCCGCCCCGCGCCGACGAGGTGGCGGTGGCGGCGCTCGACCAGGAGGCCTACTACCTGGCCTTCGAGGCCATGGCGCCGGTGATCGTCCACCCCATCAAGCGCGGGCCGGACAAGGGGTTCCTCAAGATCGAGGAGATCCCCTCGCCGGTCTTCCACTACCAGCGCTCGGTGAGGAACGAGGCGGGCGAGCTGGTGGGCGGGCGGCTCTGGGCCGAGCTCGTCGTCACCGGCGCCACCGAGGACCGGCGCGGCAAGCCGCGCGGCCTGACCCACGTCTTCGACGAGGTGCACCAGTTCTTCCGCAAGAGCTGGCGGCGCAGCGATCCCAAGGGCTACTGGGTGGGGCCGAAGGCCGCCGACGCCTGGAAGAAGGGGGCGGTGCAGCTGCGCGAGCCGGGCCACAAGGGGCGGCTCTACGGCGTCTGGCGGTAGCCGCGGGCGCCGTTGACGGGTGGGACCGGCGAGGGTACACCGGACCCTTGACCATGACCGGCGCCCCCCGATATAAGGCCGCTCTCGCCGCGCTCCTCGTGGCGGTACCGGGCCTCGCCCTGGCCGAGAAGGTGGCCGGCGCGATCCTCCCGGACGACGCGAGGCGCATCGGGGAGAACCGGTACCAGGTCGAGCGGAAGTACGAGGACGTCCTCAAGGCCCTCCGCGCGACCTACCCGCCGGCGAAGTACCCGAGGCGGCCCATCGCCGATCAGCCCGGCGTGAAGGCCGTCCACGTGGAGAACCCGGAGGCGAAGCCGGGCAGCTGGGAAGGGCTGAATGTGTACGAGCTGAAGGCGGGCGAGACGCGGATCTTCGTCCTCCTCAGGCAACGCTGAAGAAGGAGACCTTGGGGGATCGTCTAACGGCAGGACGCGAGTCTCTGGATCTCGCTATCAAGGTTCGAATCCTTGTCCCCCAGCTTCACCAGAAACTTCCTCCCACCCGTTGACTGCCGCAACGAGGGAGGGTACAGAAGGCGCCGGTTCGTGGCCCCTTAGTCTAGCGGTTAGGACGTCGGCCTCTCACGCCGAAAGCATGGGTTCAAGTCCCGTAGGGGTCACCATCTTGCCCCCGCTCCTTCGTCCGAGGAGCGGGGGTTTTTCTCGTCCGGCGCGTCAGGCGAAGGCGCCGAGCACCCCCACCACGTTGGCCCCGATGTCGTCCACCGCGTAGCCGCCCTCCTGAACGACCACGGTCGGCAGCCGCAGCGACGCGAGCCGCCGCCCGATGAGCGGGAAGTGCTCCCGGCCGAGCGCGATGGGGCCGACGGGGTCGCCCTCGAAGGTGTCGACGCCGAGCGACACGACCAGGGCGTCCGGCGCGAAGCCGGCGACGACGTCCAGCGCGGCGTCGAGCGTGGGCTCGTACTCGGCCCAGCCGGCGCGGCGCGGCAGCGGGAAGTTGCGGGTGAAGCCCTCCCCGGCCCCGGCCCCGCGCTCGTCCCCCCAGCCGAGGAAGTAGGGGTACTCGGTCTCGGGGGTGCCGTGGATGGAGACGAAGAGCACGTCGGCGCGCTCCCAGAAGACCTCCTGGGTGCCGTTGCCGTGGTGGGCGTCCACGTCCAGCACGGCCACGCGGCCGAAGCCGGCGTCGCGCAGGTGCTGCGCCGCCAGGGCGGCGTTGTTGATGAAGCAGTAGCCGCCGTAGGTCCCGCGGCCGGCGTGGTGGCCGGGGGGCCGGCAGAGCGCGTAGGCGCTGCGCTCGCCCTCGGCGACCCACGCCGCGGCGGTGAGCGCGCAGCGGGCGGCCGCGAGCGCGGCGTCCCAGGTGCCCTCGACGATGGGGGTGCCCGGGTCGAACCCGTAGTAGCCCATCTTGCCGTTGATGCCGGCGGGGACGCGATCGCGGCGCAGGCCGCGGGCCGGGAACCCGCTCGGCAGCATGGAGCCCTCGCGGCCGGCGGCCCGCCACTCGGCGTGGGCCGTGCGCAGGAACTCGACGAACCCGGGCTCGTGGACGCCGAGCAGGGCCTCCGGCGCGAAGGCCCGGGGCTCGCTCACCGCGAGGCCGGCCCGCTGCACCGCCCGGAGGATCAGCTCGGCGCGCGCCGGCGACTCGAAGCACGGCACGAGCGCTCCCCGGTGGAGCTCCAGGCCGCCGTCGTGGCGTGCGTGCAGCGGGGAATGGGCGACTCTCATCGGGGCCTCCGGAGGCGTGCGGTCGATGTCGCGAGGGTGCACCTCGCTTCATACACCGGCGGCGGCGCGCCCGAGGCCCTCCGGCGAGCCGCTCAGGCCTCGCCCGCGGGCGCCTGCGGCCGCAGCCCCGCCCGCTCGAGCAGCGCCAGGTCGTCGGCGTAGGCCGGGTTGGCCGTGGTGAGCAGCTTCTCGCCGAAGAAGATCGAGTTGGCGCCGGCCAGGAGGCAGAGGAGCTGCGCCTCCGGCGAGAGCAGGAGGCGCCCCGCCGAGAGCCGGACCATGGCGCGCGGCATGAGGAGGCGCGCCGTGGCGATGACGCGGACGAGGTCGAGCGGATCGACCGGCGGCCGGCCGCCGAGCGGCGTCCCCTCCACCGGCACGAGCGCGTTCACCGGCACCGAGCCCGGGTGCTCCGGCAGGGTGGCGAGCGTGCGCAGGAGCTCGCAGCGGTCGTCGACCGACTCGCCCATGCCGATGATGCCGCCGCAGCAGACCGAGACGCCGGCGGCGCGCACCCGGGCGAGCGTGTCGAGCCGGTCCTGGTAGCGGCGCGTGTGGACGATCTCGCCGTAGTAGCCCTCGCTCGTGTCGAGGTTGTGGTTGTAGGCGGTGAGCCCGGCCTCGCCGAGCCGGCGCGCCTGCTCGTCGGTGAGCATGCCGAGGGTGCAGCAGGCCTCGAGGCCGAGCGCCCGGACGCCGCGCACCATCTCCAGCACCGCCTCGAACTGCGGCCCGTCCTTCGGCTCGCGCCAGGCGGCCCCCATGCAGAAGCGGGTGGCGCCCGCCTCGCGCGCCCGGCGCGCCGCCTCGAGCACCTCCGCCACCGGCATGAGCCGCTGCGGCTCGACGCCGGCGTCGTGGCGGGCCGACTGCGGGCAGTAGCCGCAGTCCTCGGGGCAGCCGCCCGTCTTGATGGAGAGGAGCGAGCAGAGCTGCACCTCGCCCGCCGGGAAGGCGAGCCGGTGGACCGTCTGGGCCCGGTGCACCAGCTCCAGGATCGGCAGGTCGTGGAGCGCGCGGACCTCGGCGGCCGACCAGTCGTGGCGCGGCTGGAGCGCCGCCGCGGTGGGGGCGCCGGCGGGGAACGGGTCGGTGAGGGCGGGCTCGCGCATCCGGGGACCTCGGGGCAGGGGACCCGCTCCACCTAAGGGCGGCCCCGGGCCGGCGCGAGGTCCGTTTGGAGGATCGGCGGCCCCGCGGCCTCGCCCCGTCAGCGCGCCTTCGCGGCGGCGCGCGCGAAGGCCGGCGCGGCGCGGGTGATCACCTGCTCGTCGACGCAGAAGGTGAGCCGGAAGTGGCCGGGGGAGCCGAAGCCGCGGCCGGGCACCGCCAGCACGTTCTCCTCGAGGAGCAGGTCGACGAAGCGCTTGTCGTCGCCGCCGGGCGCCCTGGGGAAGAAGTAGAAGGCCCCCTTCGGCAGGGCGAACTCGATGCCGGCGCCCGAGAGCGCCGCCGCCATGGCGTGGCGCCGCCGGTCGTAGACGGCCACGTCGACCGAGGCGTCGATGAGCTGCTCGACGAGCTGCTGGCCCACCACCGGCGCGTTGACGAAGCCGAGCGTCCGGTTGGTCATGGTGAGCGCGTCGGCGAGGAGCTGCACCTCGGGCATGGCCGGGGCGAGCGCCAGGTAGCCGACCCGCTCGCCGGCCAGCGACAGGCTCTTCGAGAAGGAGCCGACCACCACCGCGAAGGGCGAGACCGGCAGCACCGGCGGCACCGCGGCGCCGTCGTAGGCGAGGGCGCGGTAGGGCTCGTCGGAGACGAGGAAGATGGGGCGCTCGCGCCCGGCGTTGCGGCGGGCCAGCACCTCGCCCACGGCGGCGAGCGTGGCGGCGTCGTAGATGGCGCCGGCCGGGTTGTTGGGCGTGTTGAGGATGACCACGCGCGTGCGCGAACCGATGGCGGCGTCGAGCGCGTCCGGGTCGAGCGAGAAGTCGGGCGGCCTGGCGTCGAAGGTGCGGAGCACGCCGCCGAAATGGCCGGCGTAGGCCCCGTACTCGACGAAGTAGGGGGCGGGGCAGAGCACCTCGTCGCCCGGCTCGAGCACGGCGCGGAAGAAGGTGACGAGGCCGCCGGCGGCGCCGCAGGTGAGGATGACGTGGCGCGCCTCGACGGGCGAGGCCTGCTCGGCCGCCACCTTGCGGGCCACCGCGGCGCGGGCCGAGGGGAGGCCGGCGTTGGGGCAGTAGCCGAGCCCCATGGGGCGGGTCGCCTTCTCGGCGAGCGCGCGCAGCACGCCGGCGGCGGCGGCCGGGGGCGGCACGTCGGGGTTGCCGAGGCTGAAGTCGAAGACGTTCTCGGCGCCGACCCGCTGCTTCAGCTCCAGGCCGGCGTCGAACATGCGCCGGATCCAGGAGGCGTCCTGCATCTGCCGGCGGATCGAGGTGGCGACGAGCTCCATGGCGGCTCCCGGGCGGCGTGGGTGGGAGCCACGTTCTACCGCATGTCAGTGGGCGTGCGTCAGCAGCCCGAGCCCGACCCAGAGCGCCAGCGCGAAGCCGAGGACGCCGGCGGCGAGGCGCACCCGGGCCCGGCGCCGCGGCAGCGTCCCGCCGCCCGCCGCGCCGAACCCGAGGGCCAGCCCGTCCCAGACCAGCACCGCCGACGCGCCGCCGAGGAAGACGACCAGGGCCACCGCCAGCACCGGGCTCGAGGACTCCATGGCGCCACCTCCCGCCGCGCCCGGGCGGGCCGCGAGCGCCCGCGGCCGCGCCAGGGCTCACCCGGAGGATACGCCCCCCGGGCCGGGCCGGCGGCGATCGACCCGGCGGTCAACCGGGGGCCGCCCATCGAGGCCACCCCGGCCCGCGCGCCGGGGCGCGGCGGGCGCCGTCGCATCGGCTGGAACGTGGCCCCGATTTCTGCTACGTCGCGGGACCATGAGCCGAATCTACAAGTCGCTCCCGCCCAAGGGCACCGCCGTCGGCATCGCCTTCTCCGGTGGCCTCGACACCCGCTGCGCCGTGGCCTGGATGTCCGAGCAGGGCATGGCCGTCCACGCCTACACCGCCGACCTGGCCCAGCCGGACGAGGCCAACCCGGCCGACATCCCGCCGGTGGCGCTGCAGCACGGCGCGGTGAAGGCCCGGCTCATCGACTGCCGCGAGGCGATGGTGCGCGAGGGCATCATCGCGGTGCAGTGCGGCTCCTTCCACCTGTCGAGCGGCAGCAAGAAGTACTTCAACACCACGCCGCTCGGCCGCGCCGTCACCACCACCGCCATCGTGCGCGCCATGCGCGAGGACGGCGTCCACGTCTTCGGCGACGGCTCGACGCACAAGGGGAACGACATCCAGCGGTTCTACCGCTACGGCATCCTGGTCGACCCCGAGCTCAAGATCTACAAGCCCTGGCTCGACCAGGCCTTCGTGACCGCCTTCGGCGGCCGCAAGGAGATGAGCGAGTACCTGGAGCGGCGCAAGCTCCCGTACAAGATGGGCACCGAGAAGGCCTACTCCACCGACGCCAACGTGCTCGGCGCCACGCACGAGGCCAAGGATCTCGAGAAGCTCGACTCCTCGATGCGCATCGTCAACCCGATCATGGGCGTGGCGCACTGGAAGCCCGAGGTGGCGGTCAAGACCGAGGAGGTCACCATCACCTGGGAGCAGGGGCAGCCGGTCGAGCTGAACGGCCAGCGCTTCGCCTCGCCCTACGCGCTCTTCCTCGAGGCCAACCGCATCGGCGGGCGCCACGGCCTCGGCATGAGCGACCAGATCGAGAACCGGGTCATCGACGCCAAGAGCCGCGGCATCTACGAGGCCCCCGGCATGGCGCTGCTCCACCTCTCGTACGAGCGGCTCCTCTCGGCCATCCACAACGAGAACACCCTCGACCTCTACTTCACGCTCGGCCGCCGGCTCGGCCGCCTGCTCTACGAGGGCAAGTGGTACGACCCGGAGGCGCTCATGCTGCGCGAGGCGCTGACGCGCTGGATCGCCACCGCCGTCACCGGCACCGTCACGGTCGAGCTGCGGCGCGGCGACGACTGGACCATCCTCGACACCAAGGCCCAGTACATGAGCTACGGGCCGGAGAAGCTGTCGATGGAGCGGGTCGAGGCCCCGGCCTTCACCCCCGAGGACCGGATCGGCGCGCTCGAGCTGCAGAACCTGAGCGTCGGCGACAACCGGTCGCTGCTCCTGCACCACCTCGACTCGATCCGCGCGCTCGGCGCCGGCCCCGGCGGGCCGAGCCTGGCGGCGCTGCTCGGCGCCAAGGAGGAGTGACGCGAGCGCGGGCGGCGCCTCCCTCGCCGGGGGCGCCTCCCCGCGGTCAGCGGGCCGCGGCGGCCCGGCCGCGCGCCCGCTCGTGGCGCACCGACGACCAGAGCGAGAGCCCGATGAGCGCCGCGCCGGCGAGGCCGGTGAGCGCCTCGGGCACCTCGACCACGGTCCCCGCCAGCATGAGCAGCGAGAGCGCGCCGATGGCCCAGAAGGCGCCGTTCTCCAGGTAGCGGTAGCTCGCGAGCGTGCCCCGCTCCACCAGCAGCACCGTCAGGCTGCGCACGAACATGGCGCCGATGCCGAGCCCGAGCGCGATGACGAAGAGGTTGTTGGTGAGGGCGAAGGCGCCGATGACGCCGTCGAAGCTGAAGCTGGCGTCGAGCACCTCGAGGTAGAGGAAGCTCGCCGCGCTGGCGCGGTGGACGTCGCGCCGCGCCTCCGGGCCGGCCCCCAGGACGGCGCCGAGCCCGTCCACCGCCACGAAGGTGACCACGCCGAGGATGCCGGCGCCGAGGAAGGCCTCGCGGCCGCCGGGCGGGACGAGGCGCGACACGCCCCAGACCACCGCCAGCACCAGCGCCAGCTCGGCCGCCTCGACCTTGCCCATGCGGGCCAGCCCCGGCTCCACCAGCCGGATCCAGTGGACCTCCTTCTCCGGGTCGAGGAAGTAGCGCAGCGCCACGAGCCCCAGGAAGGCGCCGCCGAAGGCCCCCAGCACGCCGCGGGCGCCGGTGAGGATCCGGGCGTACTCGGCCGGCTCGGCGACGGCCAGCCGCACCGTCTCCTGCGGCCCGAGCCCGGCCACCACGCTCACGATGGCGAGCGGGAAGAGGAGCCGCATCCCGAAGACGGCGATGGCGATGCCCCAGGTGAGGAAGCGGTGGCGCCACAGGGGCGTCATGTCCCGCAGCACCGTGGCGTTCACCACCGCGTTGTCGAACGAGAGCGAGGTCTCGAGCACGCCCAGCACCGCCACCACGAAGACGGTGCCGGCCGCGCCGGCCAGCGTGCCGCGGTACCAGAAGCCGACCGCACCGCCGAGGGCGAGCCCCACGGCCGTGAAGGCCAGGGCGCCCGAGAAGTGGCGGAGCGTGCCGGCGGCGGCCATCCGAGCCCGCCGCTACCCGACGAGCGCCAGCGCCGCGTCGAGCCGGGCCAGCGACTCCTCGCGCCCGAGGATGAGCACCACGTCGTGGATGCCGGGCGAGGCGGTGCCGCCGGTGAGCGCCACGCGCACCGGCTGGGCCACCTTGCCGAGGCCGAGCGCGCGCCCGTCGGCCACGCCCTTGAAGAGCGCCTCGAGCTGCGCCTGGTCCGGGGAGGGCATGGCGGCGAGCCCGTCGCGGATGGCCTGGAGGAGCGGCCTCGCCTCGGCGGTGAGGAACTTGTCCCTGGCCTTCGGGTCGAGCTGGATGGGGGCGTAGAAGTAGCGCGCCTGCTGCACCATCTCGCCGAAGGTCTTGGCCCGCTCGCGCAGCTGCCGGACGACGAGGCGCAGCTTGGCGTCGTCGGCCGCCGCCAGCCCGGCCGCCTGGAAGTACCCGGCGGCGCGCCGCGACAGCTCCTCGTCGGAGAGCCCGCGCAGCCACTGGTGGTTCACCCAGAGCATCTTCTCCGGGCTGAAGACGCCGGCGGTGGCGCCCACCTGGGCCCAGTCGAACCACTTCACCAGCTCGTCGAGCGTGAAGATCTCCTGATCGCCGTGCGACCAGCCGAGGCGGGCCAGGTAGTTGACCACCGCCTGGGGCAGGAAGCCCATGTCGCGGTAGTCGGTGACGCTGGTGGCCCCGTGGCGCTTCGAGAGCCGCTTGCCGTCGGCGCCGAGGATCATCGGCAGGTGGGCGAAGGTCGGCAGCGGCGCGCCGAGCGCCTGGTACATCAGGATCTGGCGGGCGGTGTTGTTGACGTGGTCGTCGCCCCGGGCCACGAGGGTGATGCCCATGGTGACGTCGTCGATGACCACGCCGAAGTTGTAGAGGGGCACGCCGTCGCCGCGCAGGATCACCTCGTCCTGCAGCGTCTCGTGCGGCGTGGAGATGGGCCCCTTCACCAGGTCGTCCCAGCCGGTGGCGCCGTGCTCCGGCACCCGGAACCGGACGACGTGGCGGCGCGACGGGTCGTAGGGCTTGTCGCGGCAGGTGCCGGGGTAGCGGAACTGCACCTTGGCGGCCTCGGCCGCCGCCCGCTGCGCGTCGAGCTCCTCCTTGGTGCAGTAGCAGGCGTAGGCCTTGCCCTGGCGGATGAGCCGCTCGGCGTGGGCCTTGTAGACGTCGAGCCGCTCCATCTGCAGGTAGGGGCCGTGGGGGCCCCCCTTGTCCGGCCCCTCGTCCCAGTCGAGCCCGAGCCAGCGCAGCCCGTCGTAGATGGCCTCCTCCGCCGCCTTGGTGGAGCGCTCCTGGTCGGTGTCCTCGATGCGCAGGACGAAGGTGCCGCCGGTGCGGCGGGCCCAGAGCCAGTTGAAGAGGGCGGTGCGGGCCCCGCCGATGTGCAGGTAGCCGGTCGGCGAGGGGGCGAAGCGGACGCGGGGAGGGGTCGTCATGCGGGCGTGATCTACCACGGCGGCGCCCGCCCCGGCGCCGGGGGCGGCGCGGCGGCACCCAGGAGACGGCCGGGCGGGGTATAAAGGGCGGCCATGGGCAAGCCGAAGACGGTCCTCATCGTGGACGACTCGCAGGCCGTGATCGACGCGCTCTCCTCGGCCTTCGAGGAGTGCGGGTTCGCGGTGGCCGCGGCCAGCGACGGCGAGGAGGTCTTCCGCAAGATGGCGGCCGTCGACCCGGACGCCCTGCTGCTCGACGTCTACATGCCCAAGCTCAACGGGGCGGACGTCTGCCGGCTGCTCAAGGCCCACCCGCACTGGAAGAAGACCTTCCTCGTGCTCATGAGCTCGCGCATCGGCGACCGCGAGGTCGAGATGTACCGGCGCATCGGCGCCGACGAGATCCTGAAGAAGCCCTTCGACCCCGCGGCGGCGGTGGCGCTGGTGGGGCGGGCCGTCGGCGCCCCGTAGGCGAGAGGCTGTGAAGCAACCCCCTCCCGTCGCCGCGACGGCCGATCTGCGTCGCCGGGCTGCGTCGGAAGCCCTCGCCGTAGCACCAACTACGCCTTCGGGCTTCCTCCTTGCGCGGCTCGCACCTCGACCGTCTGGCTCGGTCCGGGGATTGCCTCACAGCCTCGGGCGGGCGCCGTCCGGCCACGCGCGGCGGGCGCCGCTACGGCGTGATCTTGAACTGCTGGTAGGGGCCGGGCGACCGCTGCGGCGCCGGGTTGCCGCCCGGGTTCCAGACCCAGAACGAGTAGGTGCCGGGCACGGCCGCGGTGGTGTCGAGCGCCACCTGGAGCTGCGTCGCCGAGGCGACCGTGACGCTGGCGGCCGGGATGACGTAGTCGGGCACGCAGGGGGAGGCGCCCGCGGCGCAGGTGCAGGTCACCTTGTTCGTGGTGGCGTCGACCGCCGGCGTGCAGCCGGCGAAGACGTGGACCGAGGAGCCGTTGTTCCCCGCCGCGTCCGGCTTCGCGAAGTTGGTGCCGGTCACCACCACCGGCACCTTGGCCTGCTGCTGCGGCGCCGAGGGGGGCGCGCCGGCCGTGCAGGTGGAGCCGCCCGCCGGCGCGCCGCAGGCCACCGAGGAGACGGTGGGCAGGCCGGGGGTCACGGTGAAGCCCACGCCGTTCGACGGCGCGGCGTTCGGGTTGACGACCGTGAGCGTGTAGACGCCGGTGTCGAGGCCGGAGAGCGGCAGCGCAACCTGGAGCTGGCCGGCGGCCGGCTGCGTCGGCGTCAGCGGCCCGGCGGCGCCGGAGAAGACGACCGTGACGCCGCCGACCGGCGGGGTGGTGGGGCGCAAGTTGGCGACGCCGATCGTCACCGGGACGGTCGCTCCCTGGGCGGCGCCGGCCGGATCCGGGGGGCTGGTGATGACGGCCTGGTTGGAGAGGACGCGGAAGGGGAAGGTGGAGGAGGTGCCGGCCGGGTAGCGCACCTCGACGTCCCACTGCCCCTCCGGCTGGCCCACGAGCACGAGCGACCCCTGGAGCGTCGTGGCGGTCGGCGTGCCGACCACCGGCAGCGCGGTGAACGAGGCGGCGCCGGGCGCCCGCGCCTCGATGACGGAGCCGGCCGGGATGCTGGCGCCGGTCATGGTGAGCGTCACCGTGTCGCCCTGGAAGGCCGAGGAGGGCGAGAGGGTCGAGATCGCGGGCGGCGAGCCCTGCACCAGGAGCTCGAGCTCACCCGAGGCGAGCGTGCCGTTCTTGACGAGCAGCGCGTAGTGCTGCGTCCCCGTGTCGGGGCAGGGCAGGGCGGTGCCCGGGCAGCGGGCCAGGTCGAGCTGGGGGGCGGTGAGGTGCGTCGCGTCGACGAAGGTGGTGACGACCTGCGTGTCGCCCGCCGGGACGGTGCCGACGCCGGTGACGCGGAAGACGACCTGGCTCGTCACGTCGAAGCCGGAGCCGAACAGGTCGATCGAGGCGGTGGTGCCGGCCTTGGCGGTGGAGGGCGAGAGCGAGGTGAGCACCGGCTGGCCGCTCACCGCGGCCCAGGCCGCCTTGGCCGACACGTGCGAGGCGTCGTTCTGCACCCAGACGTCGTAGGTGCCGGGCGCCACGCGGGTCACGTCGACGGCGCACTCCAGGCCGGCCGGGATCGCGCCGGCGGCCGGCTGCAGCGTCGCCGGCACCTCCTGCACGGCGAGCGTTCCGCCGCCCACCCAGCAGGCGCTGTCCTGCATGAGGCCGGTGCCGACGAGCCGGAGGAGCCGCTGGGCGCCCACCGCCACCGCCGGGGGCGAGGAGCCCGGCCGCGCGTCGGGCTCCGGGATCACCTTGGTCACCACCGGCGTCGGCAGCACCACGGCGAAGGCGGCCTGGTTGGAGATGACCCGGTCCGGATTGACGACGCGCAGCTGCAGGAACCCCGCGTCGGCGTGGGAGAGGTCGAGCGCGGCGGTGAGCTTGCCGTCGGCGCCGAGCGTGGTCGGCGCGGTGGTGGTGGTGGTGCTCGTGGCCGTGACGCTCGTCACCCGCAGCGTCGCCCCGCTCTGGAAGCGCGCGCCGGAGAGCACCACCGTCACCGGATCGAGCGCGCCCTTGGGGGCGGAGGTGGGCGACACGCCGGTGATCTGTGGCGCCACCCCGCTGGCCGGGCCGCAGACGCCGTCGACGCACCAGTTGCCGGCGCCGCAGGCGTGCCCGCAGACGCCGCAGTGCGAGGGGTCGGTCTGCACGTCGACGCAGCGGCTCTCCCCCTCGCAGCTGGTGAGGTCGACGCCGGGCTGCGTGCAGGAGGCCGGGTCGAACGGCGCCGCCTTCTTGGGGCAGCCGGTGGCGAGCAGGCCGGCGGCGGCCACGGTGACGAGGAGCGCCGCGCCGCGCCCCCGGCGGCGCCGGCGGGCCAGCGGCAGGGCCGCCAGGATGCCGAGGAAGGCGAGCGGGCTGGCGTCGCCCGAGCCGCAGCCGCACCCGCCGCCGCCGGACGCCTTGGCGCCGCCCGCGCCGCGCGGGTTGAGGGTGGAGTAGCACTGGCCGCCGCGGCACTGGCCGGTCGGGCAGGTGATGCCGGCGCACGGATCGTCGGCGCAGACCGCGCACGCCGCGGCGCCGCAGGTGCCCGCCTCGCAGACCTGGCCCGTGCCGCAGGCCTTGCCGAGGCACAGGTCGTCCTGGCAGGCGCCGCCGACGCAGATCTTGCCCGGCGCGCAGGTCTTGTCGCTGCACGGATCGGCGACGCAGAAGCCGTCGGCGTCGCAGCGCTGGCCGGCGGCGCAGGTCACGAAGGCGCAGGCCTGCACGCAGTCGCCCTGGCGGCAGAAGGTGCCGCTCGGGCAGAGGACGCCGGCGCACGGGTTGGCGACGCAGGCGCCCGCCTGGCAGATCTCGCCGGCCGGGCAGCCCACCTCGTAGCAGCCGCCGCCGGTGCAGAAGCCGCCCGCCGCCGTGGCGCCGGCGCCGCAGGAGAGGCCGGCGTTCGGGTCGACGCAGCTGCCGAGCTCGCAGACCGTGCCCGGGGCGCAGGCCGAACCGCCGCCGCAGCCGCTCACCTTGCAGTGGTGGTCGGCGCTGCAGTCGTACCCCTCGCGGCAGGGGATCTCGGGGCCGCAGGCGGAGAAGACGCAGACGCCGTTCTCGCAGGCGAAGCCGGTGCCGCCGCAGACGGCGCCGTCGTCCACCTTGCCGTTGCAGTCGTCGTCGAGGCCGTTGCAGAGCTCGGGGCCGGGCAGGATGGGCCGCAGGCCGGTGCCGCAGGCGCCGAACTGCCCGCCGACGCAGGCCTCGGTGCCCTTGACGCAGACGCTCCGGTTGGTGGCCGTCTTGAAGACCACCGGCACCTGCGCGGCGCAGTCGGCCACGGTGGCCGGGCCGGACCAGCACTCGGGCTGCGGGTCGGACGCGCTGCAGCTGGTGCAGCCGCCGGCCAGGGTGTCGTCCACCATGCCGTTGCAGTTCTGGTCGATGCCGTCGTTGCAGATCTCCTTCTGCGGCGTCACCTCGCCCTGGCAGGTGCTCCAGGCGCCGCCGGAGCAGGTCTGCGTGCCGGCCTTGCAGAGGCCGACGCCGATGGTACCGGCGGGGCCGTCGTAGCAGCCGCGCGAGGTGCCGTTGACGCAGCCGCACTGGTCGACCTTGCCGTCGCAGTTGAGGTCGAGCGCCGTGGCGCCGGCCGCCTCCGGGCTGGAGCAGGGGTCGGCCACCGGCAGGATCTGGCAGTCGGGCGCGCTCTCGCCCGGGTTGCAGACGCGGCAGGTCCCCCAGCTGCCGGCGGTGCAGGCCTGGACGCCCATCTTGCACGCGCCCATGGGCGTGCCGGTGCCGGGCGGGCTGCGGGTCGCGTCGGGGCCGCTGTAGCAGGCCGTCGTCATGGGGACGAACGCGCCGGGGGTCGTCGGGTCGGGGATCTGGTCGACGCGGCCGTCGCAGTCGTCGTCGAGGCCGTTGCACACCTCGGGCGCCGGGACCACCTGGCCGACGCAGGCCGAGAAGCCGTAGGTGCCGTCGGCGTTCTTCTGGCAGGAGCGGACGCCGTCGTGGCACAGGCCGACGCCGGAGGTGCCGGTCGGGCCGTCGTAGCAGCCCTGCTCCAAGTTGTCGTCCACGAGGCCGTTGCAGTCGTCGTCGATGCCGTTGCAGGTCTCGGGCTGGGGCGTGGCGGTGGGGGTGCAGACCCGCTCGCCGGTGGCGGAGCACTTGATGACGCCGCGGCTGCAGGCCCCGAGCAGGCCGGTGTCGCAGGCCACGCCCGAGGCGGTGCAGCCGGCGCCCAGGTTGAAGAGGGTGTTGAGCACCAGGCGCGAGCCGGCCACCTGGAAGGCGCCCTGCACGCCGGAGTAGCTGTGGCCCGCCAGGTAGACGATCGAGCCGCGCGGCGAGCTCTTGTCGCGGAAGGTGAAGTAGTCCCACGGGCGGCTCACCGCCGGGCTGCCCGAGGTGTACTGCGTGCCGATGAGCCGGGTCACGCCCGGCTGGTAGTTGCGGTCGGCGTTGGCGGTGTCGTCCGGCTTGTAGTCCTCGACGGCCCCCGTGTACGGCTTGAAGGGGAAGTCGCCGAGCTGCAGCAGCGGCGAGGCGAAGTTGGCGACGTTGTCCGGCTGGAAGCTCGGGGTGGGGAACGGGCTCGTCGGGAGCTGGTTGTAGCGGACGCCGGTCTTGGTCTGGAACCGGGTGGCGGCGCTGCCCTGCTGGTAGTCGACCGTGTAGCCGGTGCCGGTGAGGCCGGAGAAGGCCCCCTCGAAGCTGGCCAGGCCGGCGCACTCGGCGAAGACGTCGCCGCCCGCGGCGCTGAAGGCGCCGATGGTGGCGAGGACCTGCTGGACGTCGGCGGGGGTGTAGGCCGTCGCCAGGCACTTGCAGCTGGAGGAGAAGTCGGCGCACGAGCCGGGCGCCACCCAGTGCGGCACCCAGAGGATCTGGTAGCCGTTCTTGGCGAAGGTGGAGGTCGTCCAGTCGTTCGTGCCGGCCGCCGGCAGGAAGTCGGCCAGCCCGAGCCGGTCGTAGATCTCGCCGTGCACGCCGGTGGCGGTGCCGCCGGTGGTGCCCGAGCCGATGCCGGCCTTGTTGAGGTACTCGCGGATGACCGGCTCGGCGTTCTTGACGCTGTTGATGCAGGTCCAGCCGGTGGCGCTCTTGACGCACTGGGCGGTGCTGCTCGTGTCGCAGGTGCTGCTCGGCTGCGTGCCGGTGGTGGAGAGGTTGCCAGAGCCGATGTCGAGCAGCGCCAGCTTGGGCGCCACCGCGCCGCCGGCGCCCCAGCCGCCCGCCATGGTCTTGGCCACGTTGGCCTGGAAGGCGACGTTGGAGACGTGAACGTTCACCGCGCTGAAGGTGGCCTGGTAGGCCTTCAGCACCGCCACCGCCTTGTCGTAGTCGGAGCCGTCCACCACGAACGGGCCGCCCATGTACCGGATGACGCCGCTCGGCGCGGTGGTGGGCGAGGCGCCCGGCCCGCCCGCGGTCCAGTCGTACTTCTGCACCGGGAAGCCGGCGCCGTACTGGATGGAGAGGTCGACGCCGTCGACCGCCGCCTTGGCCGGGTCGATGATCCAGTAGACCGCCACGTCGTTGCGGATGAGCTGGTAGACGAGGCCGTACGCCTTCATGACGTCGCCCTGCGCCAGCGCCTGCGGGCAGGCGTTGCCCGAGGGCGAGGTGACGTAGCCGGTCTTGGTGCAGCTGCCGGTGGCGGTGTCGAGCCCGTCGGCCGCCTGCCGCGTGCACTGGTAGCAGACGTCCATGGGGATGATGAGCGACCCCTTGGCGAACGTCTTCACGCCCGGCGAGAAGTCGCCGCAGGAGGGCGCCAGGAGCGGCAGCGCCAGCCCCACCAGCAAGAAGGGGGCGATGCCCGCGAGCTGGCGGGTCGTGGTCCTGCGCGGTGTCGTCATGAGCGTTCTCCTCGGGGCCCGAATCGTACCACGGGCGCGGGACGCTCCCGGCGCGGATGCGCGCTCGGCGACGCGCCGCATGTCGTGATCGCTCCCACATCACGGCGCGTGCGGCCGCGTTGACGGGCGCGCGGGTGCGTGCGATCCGGGGGCGTGCCAGACGGCGCCAGCCCCACACCGCCGGAGCGCGCGGCCGACCCCGTGGCGCCGCGCCAGCTCGTCGCCACCTGGGCCGCGGCCATCGGCGGCCTGGCGCTCGCCCGCGCCGCCGCCGCCGTCGAGCCGACCGGCCTGCTCGGCGCCAACCTGGCGGGCGTGGCCGCCTTCCTCTTCGTCTGGCTGCCCGACCGGCGGCTGCGGCAGCGCGGCGAGGGCTGGGACCGGTACGGCGCGCCGTTCCACGGCCTCGCCGACGCACGCACCTGGCGGTCGGCGGCGCGGGCCCTCGGGCAGGGGCTCCTCGCGTGCGCCGTCGTCTTCCCGCTCTTCCTCGGCGGCTTCTGGCTCTTCGCCGAGGCGCTGCCGCGCCTGCCGGCCGGCCTGGCGCGGGCGCTCGCCCCCTACGCGGGCGCCCCGGCCTTCACGCCCCGGCTGCCCGACCGGCTCGCCCTGCTCGTCCTGGTGCAGGTGCTGGTGGTGGCCCTGCCGGAGGAGCTCTTCTACCGGGGCTTCCTGCAGACCGCCTGGGCCCGCACGGCGCCCGGGCGCGGGGTGACGGTGCTCGGCGCCCGGCTGGGCCGCGGCTTCCTCTGGACCCAGCTCCTCTTCGCCGCCGGCCACCTCGTCTCGCTGCAGCCCTGGCGCCTCGCCACCTTCTTCCCGGGGCTCCTCTTCGGGTGGCTGCGGGAGCGGACCGGGTCGGTGGCCGCCCCGGTGGTGGTGCACGCCCTCTCCAACCTCTTCATCGCCACGCTGGAGCGGTCGTTCTACGGCTGACAGGCCGCGGCCCCGGCGCTAGAACCGGGCCATGCCCGGGTCCATCCGCGCCATGCTGGAGGAGCAGGAGGCGCGCACGCTCCACCCCCGCGCCGCCCTCTCGGCGGCCACGCGCGGCCGCGAGCGGCCCGACCCGGAGGACGACCTGCGCCCGGCCTTCCAGCGGGATCGCGACCGGCTGCTCCACTGCAAGTCCTTCCGGCGGCTCAAGGGCAAGACGCAGGTCTTCCTGGCGCCCCAGGGGGACCACTACCGCAACCGGCTCACGCACACGCTCGAGGTGGCGCAGGTGGGGCGCTCCATCGCGCGGGCGCTGCGGCTCAACGAGATGCTGGTCGAGGCGATGGTCATGGGGCACGACCTCGGCCACACGCCCTTCGGGCACGCCGGCGAGCGGGTGCTGAACGAGGCGGCCCCCGGCGGCTTCCACCACGTGCTCCAGTCGGTGCGGGTGGTGGAGGTGCTGGAGAAGGACGGGCAGGGGCTCAACCTGACCGCCGAGGTGCGCGACGGCATCCTGCGCCACTCCAAGGGGAAGGGCGGGGTGCTGATGCGCGGCAGCGGCGCCAAGGCGCTCACGCTCGAGGCCGAGATCGTGCGGCTCGCCGACGTCATCGCCTACGTCAACCACGACCTCGACGACGCGGTGCGCGCCGGCCTCTTCACCGAGGCCGACGTGCCGGCCGGGATCCGCGGGACGCTCGGCGGCCGCCACTCCGAGCGGCTCGCCACGCTGGTGCGCGACGTCATCACCAGCTCCGACCTCGACGGCGGCGGCCACATCGAGCTCTCGGCGCCGGTCCACGACGCGCTGCTGGCGCTGCGCGACTTCCTCTACGCCCGCGTCTACGAGAACCCGGTGGTCCACGAGGAGTTCGTGAAGGCGCAGCGCATCCTGCGCGACCTGTACGCCTGGTGCGTCGAGGACGGGGCGCGCTGCCGCGCCGCCTATGGCGTGGCGCCGCGCGAGGGGGAGACGCTGGAGCGGGCCGTCACCGACTTCGTCTCCGGGATGACCGACCGGTTCGCGCTCTCCACCTGGGAGGCGCTCTTCGTGCCCCGGCCGTGGGCGATCGTCTGAGCGCCACCTCCCCTCAGGCGGAGCCGAGCGAGCCGACCGTCACCTGCAGCGTGCGGGACACGGTGACGACGCTGGCCGCCGGCACCTCGACGAAGCGGGCCAGGTCGACCGGGTGGCTGGCGAGCACCACCGAGCGCAGGTGCCGGTGGGCGGCGACGCGCGGGTCGGCGTCGGAGGTCTCGCGCGTGATGCCGTGGCGCGGGCAGGGGACGATCCCCTCGAGCAGCGCGTAGGAGAGCGGCCCGCCGCGGCGGGTGGCGCCGAGCACGCGGCCGTTGGTGACGACGAGGCCGAGCCGGCTCGGCGCGGTGACGCCCGCCTCGCGGCACAGGGCGTCGACCTTGCGCACCGTGCGGGCGATCGCCTTCCCCACCGCCGCGGCCGGCAGCTCCGGGTCGTCGAGCGGCACGTCGGCCCGCAGCTCCGCCATGAGGAGCATGAAGAGGTGCTCGGCGTCGGTGTCGCCGTGCACGCTGCGGCGCAGGTGGTCGGGCAGGGCGGCCTGCAGGCGCGGCCGCACCTCGCTCCAGCCCCCCACGGCGCCCGCGAGCGCGAAGAGCCAGCGGCGGTGGCGGAAGGGCTGGGTGTTCTCGTCCTTGGGCGGGCCGCCGTTCGGGTGGCCGGCGTGGACGAGGAGCGCCTCGCCCTCCACCGCCCCGACGAGGTCCGGGAGCGCGGGCGGCGCGCCGCCGCCGGACGGGCGGCGCCCCAGGAGCACGTCGGACGGCGAGTACCAGCCGAAGCCCCAGCCGGACGGCGGCTCCTCGCCCGGGATGGCGACCTCGCTGCGCAGCCGCTCCACCTGGCAGCGGAGCAGCCCGGGCGAGTTCTGCAGGATGGCGACGATGGCCCCCATGCGATGGCGACCTCCCTCCTCCCTCACCTTAACGAGCCGGAGGGCGGGAGACATCCCAGCGCGCGTTTGACAGCCCGCGGCACCCCCGCATAGCATTCGCCAACCCCCCGGAAACGCTGGCCGAAAACCTACATGAGCGACGACATCGCCGTCGGCATCGACCTCGGAACGAGCTACTCCTGCGTCGCGGTGGCGCAGGACGGGCCGCCCGCCGTCCTCCCCAACGAGTGGGGTGAGCGGACCCACGCCTCGGTCGTCAGCTTCCTCGACGACGGCCACGTGCTCGTGGGGAACGACGCCAAGAAGAACATCATCACCAACGCCGAGAACACCGTGTACTCGGCCAAGCGGCTCATCGGCCGCTTCTTCTTCTCCGACGAGGTGAAGAAGGCCCAGGCGGTGATGCCGTACGGCATCGTCGAGGGGCCGAACAACTCGGTGCGCATCACGGTGCGCGACCGCTCGCTGGCGGTGCCCGAGATCTCCGCGCTCGTCCTCAAGGAGATGAAGGCCATCGCCGAGACGGCGCTGGGGCGCGAGGTGAAGAAGGCGGTCGTCACCTGCCCGGCCTACTTCAACGACAACCAGCGCCAGGCCACCAAGGACGCCGGCCGCATCGCCGGGCTCGAGGTGCTGCGCATCATCAACGAGCCGACCGCGGCGGCGCTGGCCTACGGCTTCGGGCGCGACATCTCGCAGAAGCTCTGCGTCTACGACCTCGGCGGCGGCACCTTCGACGTCTCCATCCTGGAGATCGGCAAGGACGTCTTCGAGGTGCTCTCCACCGCCGGCGACACCTACCTGGGCGGCGACGACTTCGACGACCGCATCATGGGCTGGCTGGCCGAGGACTTCCTGCAGAAGCACGGCCTCGACCTGCGCCAGAACAAGTTCTGCCTGCAGATGCTCAAGGAGGCGGGCGAGCGGGCCAAGATCGAGGTGGGGCGCGACGGCGCGGCCGACATCCTCGTGCCGGGCATCTGCCAGTCGCCCGAGGGCGAGGTGCTGGAGCTGCGGCAGCGGCTGGTGGCCGACCAGTTCAACAAGATGGTGATGGACCTGGTGCAGCGGACCTTCAAGGTCTGCGACGAGGCGCTGCAGTCGGCGCGGCTCACCGCCCAGGACATCGACGCCGTCATCCTGGTGGGCGGCCCGACCCGGCTCCCCATCATCCGCAGCTCGGTGCGCCACTACTTCCAGAAGGAGCCGCTCACCGGCGTCGACCCCGACGAGGTGGTGGCCCTCGGCGCGGCCATCCAGGGCGCGGCGCTCCTCTCCACCAGCGCCGCCGAGTTCGGCCAGGCGAGCTACCTGCTCGACGTGACGCCGCTCTCGCTGCGGGTGGGGACGGTGGGCGGCTTCTCCGAGAAGATCATCGACAAGAACACCCCCATCCCCATCGAGAAGTCGAAGACCTTCACCACCAGCCGCGACGGCCAGGACCGGGTGAAGATCCGCGTCTACCAGGGCGAGTCGAGCAAGGTGGAGGGGTGCGAGCTCCTCGGCGAGTTCGAGTTCACCGGCTTCCGCATCGGCTACCGCGGCGAGGTCCAGATCCAGGTGACCTTCGAGATCGACTCGAACGGCATCGTCAACGTGGCCGCCACCGACCTCGAGACCGGCCAGAAGACCTCCACCACCATCAGCCTGTCGTCGGGCCTCTCGGAGCAGGACCTCCAGAAGGCCATGGACGACAACGCGGGGATCGAGCTGGCCGCCCACCAGCGCGCCTGATCCGCCCGCCCCGGGAGCGCCATGGACGCGCAGTTCCTCATCGAGGTCGAGACCCTGGCCGCCGTGCTCGACCAGCTCGACTACTACGGCGTGCTGAAGCTCGCGCCGGGGGCGGGCGCCGCCGACGTGAAGGCCGCCTACTACCGGGAGTCGCGCGCCTTCCACCCCGACCGCTTCGCCGCCGTCGAGAGCGCCGAGCTGAAGGCGCTCGTCGGCAAGATCTACCGGCGCATCAACGAGGCCTACACCGTCCTGCGCGACGACAAGAAGCGCGAGCGGTACCTCGCCGACGTCTCCGGGCCGGACCGGGCGCGCAAGCTCCGCTTCACCGAGGCCGAGGAGGCGGCGGTGAAGGAGGAGCAGAAGAAGAAGCTCGAGGAGCAGCTCGGCCAGACGCCCAACGGCCGCAAGTTCTACGCCGCCGCCGTGACCGAGGTGAACGCCGGGCGCTGGGAGGCGGCCGAGCGGGCGCTGAAGAGCGCGCTCATGTACGAGCCGGCCAACGCCCGGTTCAAGGAGCTGCTCGCCACGGTGCAGGCCGAGGCCGAGAAGGTCCGCCCCAAGGGCGACTACCGGATCAAGTGACCGGCTCGCCCATCGACCTCGCGGTCGTCCTCCTCGTCGCCCTCTTCGCGGTGGCCGGGCTCCTCTCGGGCGCCCTGCGGCAGGTGGTGCAGCTCGCCGCGGTGGTGGCCGGCTGGATGGCGGCGCGCCACCTCGGGGCGCGCGCGGCGGGCCTCCTCTTCGGCGAGCGGCCGCTCCCCTGGCAGCGGGCCGCGGCGGCGGCCGGCCTCTTCCTCGCCGTCCTCGTCCTGGTGGCGCTCCTCGGCCGGCTCGCGGCGCGGCTCCTCCAGGGGCCGGACGGGCGGCCGGGCCCGGTCGACCGGCTCCTCGGCGCGCTCGTCGGGGCGGCCAAGGCCGGCCTCTTCGCCTGGGTCCTCCTCTCGGCGCTGGCGCTCGCCGGCGGGCCGCTCGCGCTC
>DASTGK010000227.1:0-5008 GCA_035719085.1 Anaeromyxobacteraceae bacterium | reverse complement strand
TGCTCCACCGCCTCAGGCGCCAGCGCCTCGACCCGGACCACCAGCCCCTCGACCGTGGCGAGCCGCGCCTCGAGGTCGCGCCGGAGCGCCTCGCCCTCGCGGGCGCGCATGGCGACGAGCGCCTCGAGCGCCTGGCTCATGGCCCGCTCGGTGGCGGCGCGCGCCGCGTCGAGGTCGGCGTCGCGATCGTCGAGCCGGACCACGCCCTCGGCGGCGACGATGTCGGCGAGCGCCACCTGGCCGTGGAGCCCGAGCCGGGCGGCCACCTCGGCGTAGGCGCGGGCGTAGGCCTCGGCCAGCGCGGCGTCCACCCGCGGCGCCATGGTGCCGCTGGCGCCGGTGCGCCGCACCGTCACCTCGACGCCGCCGCGGGCCAGCCGCTCCTTCACGGCGCGGGTCAGGTCGAGCTCCAGCGCCGACAGCTCGCGCGGGAGGCGGACCTTCACCTCGCAGAACTTGTGGTTCACCGACCGGACCTCGACGGCGATCTCCTCGCCCGAGGCCGCGCCGCGCCCGGCGCCGAAGCCGGTCATGCTGCGGATCATGGGTTCACCCGGAGGATGCGCATCGTCGCCCTCGCCACGCGGCAGGGCCGGACCGTATCGTCCGGACGGGGGGCGGTCAAGGCGGCGGGGCGCCTACGGAATGGGGCGCGCCTCGTCGATCAGCATCACCGGGATCCCGTCGTCGATCCGGTAGGCGAGCCGGCACGCCGGGCAGCGGATCTCGCCCTCCTCCTCGCGGAACTCGAGGTCGCCCTTGCACTTCGGGCAGGCGAGGATCTCCTTCAGCTCGGGCGACAGGGCCATGCGTTCGCTCCTCGGCGGTGGGGCGGACTCTAGGCCTCGGTCCGCCGCGCGGCAAGCCGGGCTCAGGGCCGTCCCTTGCCGGTCGCCTCGAGCCGGCCGAGCAGCTCGGTGGTCGAGTGGTTCTTCGGGTCGCCGGCCACCGCCACCCGGCCGCCGTAGGCCTTCACCTCGGCCGCCTCCGGGATGGTCTCGGGCGTGTAGTCGGTCCCCTTCACGTGTACGTCGGGGCGCAGCGCCCGGATGATGGGGACGACGTCGCGGGAGGGGAACACGACCACGTAGTCGACGCAGCCGAGGCCGGCCACGATCTCGGCCCGCTCGTCCTCCGGCACCACGGGCCGGCCCGGCCCCTTGTAGGCGCGCGTCGAGGCGTCGCTGTTGACCGCCACGAGCAGCAGGTCGGCCTCGGCCCTGGCCCCCTGGAGGTAGCGCAGGTGACCGACATGGAAGAGGTCGAAGATGCCGTTGGCGAGCGCGATGGTCTTGCCGGCGGCGCTGGCCTCGGCGCGGACGCGCGGCAGGTCGTCGAGCCCGATGCGGACGGCCACGGCGCCCCTCCTACCCGCCGCGCAGCGCGGCGGCCAGCTCGGCCCGGGAGACGGTGGCGGTGCCCGGCTTCAGCACCTGCAGCGCGCCGGCCACGTTGGCGAGCTGCGCAGCGGTCACCGGATCGCCGCCGGCCGCCAGCCCGGCGGTGAAGGCGGCGGCCACGCTGTCGCCGGCGCCGGTCACGTCGACGGCGTCCTGGCTGCCGTGGGCCGGCAGGTGGACGGGGGCGGCGCCGGGGCGGAAGACCGACATGCCGTTGCGGCCGCGGGTGACGAGGAGGACGTCGCAGGCGACCCGGCGCAGCAGCGCCCGGGCCGCCTTCTCCAGGCCGCGCGGCTGCGAGAGCGAGACGCCGCTCGCCGCCTCGAGCTCCACCTCGTTCGGCTTCACCATGGTGAGGCCGGTGAACTCGCGCAGCGCGTATCGTGAGTCGACGCACACCGGCACCCCGCCCCGCTTCACGGCGCGCAGCGCCTCGACGACGTCCGGACCGGTGAGGCCCGAGCCGTAGTCGCTCGCCAGCACCGCGCCGGCCTGGCGTCCCAGCCGCTTCACCGCGGCGACGAGCTGGCGCGCGGCGGTGGCCGGCAGCGGGCCGGCCGGCGCCCGGTCGAGCCGGAGCATCTGCTGCCGGCGCGTCGAGCGGCCGCCGGCGAGGATGCGCGTCTTGGCCTCGGTGGGCCGCCCCTTGAGCCGGAGGACGCCGCCGACGTCGACCTTGGCCCGCTCCAGCTCGTCGAGGAGCGCCGTGCCGAGCCGGTCGTCGCCCACCACGCCGAGCGCGCGCACCTTGACGCCGAGCGCGGCCAGGTTCTGGGCGGCGTTGCCGGCCCCGCCCGGCTTCAGCTCCGACGACTCGTACCGGACGATGAGCACCGGCGCCTCGCGGCTGATCCGCTCGGTCTCGCCGTAGACGTACTCGTCGGCCACGAAGTCGCCGACCACCACCACCTCGCACGAGGCGAGGGCGGGCAGCAGGGCGGCGGCCGAGCCGGGCGCGGGGGCCATCACGGGGGCGGGCACCCGGGTTCCCTACCGCGCGGCCCGGGGGCCGTCAATTCGCGGGAGCGGCCGGCGCCGCCGGCGCGGCGGCCTCGGGCGGCGGGCGCGTCTTCCACCGCCGGTGGAGCCAGTACCAGCGCTCCGGATGGAGCCGCACCCAGTGCTCCAGCCGGTCGTTGAGCGTCTGCATGAAGGCCAGGTCGTCGGCCTCGCGGTCGCCGGTGTCGGGCGGATCGTAGGGCCCCTCGATGACGACCCGGTGCCTGCCGTCGCCGAGCGGCACCGACACCGTGAAGACGACCGCCGCGCCGGTCTTGCGGGCCAGGAAGGCCGGCGTCGAGGCGGTCGCGGCCGGGACGCCGAAGAAGGTCGGGAAGATGGGCCGGGTGTTCTGGTTCTGGTCGAAGACGTAGCCGAGCACCCGGCCAGACTGGAGGGCGCGGATGGCGGCGCGCATCGTCTGCCCCTTCTGCACCACCAGGTCCTCGACGCCGGAGCGCTGGCGCGCCGCGCGGATGAGGTCGTTGAACGGGTTCTTCCCCATGACGCGCGAGATCATGGTGATGGGGACGCCGCGGCGGGTCTGGGCGGCGGCCAGGAGGTCGAAGTTGCCGAAGTGGGCGGTGCAGGCGATGACGCCCTTGCCGCGCGCCTTGGCCTCGAGGAAGCGCTCCCAGCCCTCGTTGACGAAGAGCCGGTCGAGCTCCTCCGGCCCGAGCGTGGGCACGCGCAGGAAGTCGGGGATCATCTGGCCGAGGTGGCGGTAGGTGGCGCGGGCGATGGCGATCCGCTCCGCCTCCGTCTTCTCGGGGAAGGCGAGCCGCAGGTTCTGGAGGGCGACCCGGCGGCGCAGCCGCAGCGTCCAGGCGAGCCAGCCCACGGCGGCGCCGAAGGCGGCGAGGAGCGGGCGCGGGATGCGCCCCAGCCAATCGAGGACCCGGTTCACGATCGCCCTCCCCTCCGCGCGTCGCCGCGCGCCAGCGCCTCGTCGAGCGCCGCCTCCAGCGCCGCCTCGCCCCGCAGCACCGCCGCCTCGATGCGCACCACGGCGAGGCGCGGGTCGGCGGCGCGGGCCGGCTCGAGCCGCACGGCGTCCTTCTCGGTGGTGACGACCAGCTCGCAGCCGGCGCCGGCGGCCGCGGCGAGCGCCTCGTCCAGCTCGGCACCGGAGAAGCGGTGGTGGTCCGGGAAGCGGCGCTCCGCGGCGATCGTGGCGCCGAGCCCCTCGACGGTGCGCCGGAAGGCGCCCGGGCGGGCCAGGCCCGAGAGGAGGAGCACGCGCCGGCCGCGCAGCGCCTCGGGGCCGAGGGAGCGGAGGAGCGTCCCGTCCACCACGTCGATCGGGGCGTGGCACGACTCGACCGGCTCGCGCCCGGTGGCGCGGCGCGCCGCGGCCCGCCAGCGCTCCAGGGCGACCGGGTCGGCCTGATCCACGCGCGAGAGCCAGACGAGGCCGGCGCGGCGGAGGGCCGAGAGCGGCTCGCGGTTCGGGCCGGCCGGCAGGAGGTGGCCGTTGCCGACCGGGTTGGCGGCGTCGAGCACCACCACGTCGAGGTCGCGGCCCAGCGCCCGGTGCTGGAAGCCGTCGTCGAGCAGGAGCGCGTCGGCGCCGAGCCCGGCCAGCGCCAGCGGCGCCAGCGCGGCCCGGCGCGGCCCGCAGAGCACCCGCACGCCCGGCAGCCTGCGAGCGATGAGCGCCGGCTCGTCTCCGCCCTCGGCGGCGCCGAGCAGCACGGCGCGGTCGTCGGCCACCACCCGCTCGTCGCCGCGGCTCGCGCCGTAGCCGCGCGAGAGGACGGCGACGGCGCGCCCGCGGGCGGCCAGCCGCCGGGCGATGGCGATGGTCACCGGCGTCTTGCCGGCGCCGCCCACCGCCAGGTTGCCGACCGAGATCACCGGCGCCGCGGCGCGAGCCGAGGCGAGGAGGCCGCGGTCGTAGAGCCAGCCGCGGAGCGCGGCGGCGGCGCGGAAGAGCAGCTCGGCGAGGAGGAGCGGGGCGAGGAGGAGGCGCGCCGCGAGGCCCGGCCGCTCGGCCCACCAGGCGCGCTCGACGAGGCTCATGCCAGCATCCCGCGGGCCGCGGCCAGCACGGCGTCGACGGAGAGGTCGGCGAGGCAGCGGTGGTGGCCGAGCGGGCAGCGCTCGCCGCCGTGGTTGGAGCAGGGCTGGCAGTCGAGGCCGAGCGAGAGGGCGCGGCCGGGCGGCGGCGGGCCCCAGCGGACGGTGGAGGTGGGGCCGAAGAGCGCCAGCGCGGGCGTGCCGAGGGCGCTCGCCAGGTGCACCGGCCCGGAGTCGCAGGCGACGAGCAGCTTCACCCGGGCGAGCGCGGCGGCCATGGCCGGGACGCGCAGCGGCGTCAGGTCGGCGGCGACCGGGGCGCGGCAGGCGGCGCGGAAGGCGCCCGCGGCGGCGGCGTCGCCCGGCCCGGCGCAGAGGACGACGCCGTACCCGTCGGCGTGGAGCGCCTCGGCGAGCGCGGCGAACCGCTCCGGCGCCCAGCGCTTGGTGGCCCAGGTGGCGCCCGGGGCGAGGGCGACGAAGGGGCGCGGGACGCCGGCCAGCGCCTCGGCGGCCGCGGCGCGGGCGGCCGAGGAGAGCGACACCCGGAGCGGCCCGGGGGCCCCGCCGCCGAGCGGCGCCAGCACCTC
>DASTGK010000226.1:0-3480 GCA_035719085.1 Anaeromyxobacteraceae bacterium | reverse complement strand
CCCGGAGAGGGCCGAGGCGACGGGCCAGCCGATCGCCATCGGCGCGATGGCCGCGCCGGCAGAGGTGGCGCTGCCGCCCAGCACCGACTGCACGTAGAGCGGCACGAAGCTCACGGTGGCGATCATGGCCGCGCCGACCAGGGCCCCCACGGCCGAGGCGACGCCGATGACCCGCTGGCCGAGGAGGTCGAGGGGCAGGAGCGGCTCCCGCGCGCGCCGCTCCACCGCGACGAAGCCGGCGCCGAGGGCCAGGGCCGCGGGGACGGCCCAGGCGCCGACGGCCCGGGAGCGAGTCGAGACGAGCAGGGCCAGCACGGCGCCCGTCAGCAGGGCCGCGCCGAGCAGGTCGAGCTTGTGATCGTGCCGCTCGACCCGCTCGTGATAGGCCGCCTGCAGCACGGCGGCGCAGCCCAGCCCGAGCGGAACGTTGACGTAGAAGACCCACCGCCAGGAGAGCCAGTGGACGATGGCGCCGCCGACGAGCGGCCCCGCCAGGCCGGCGACGCCCCACACCGCCCCGAAGATGCCCTGCATGCGGCCGCGCTCGCGGGCGTCGAACAGGTCGCCCACGATGGTCAGGGCCATCGGCTGGATGGCGCCGGCGCCCAGCCCCTGGAGCGCCCGAAAGGCGACCAGCTCGCCCATCGAGGAGGCCTGGCCGCAGGCCATGGATCCGCACAGGAAGAGCGCGATGCCGGCGAGCATCACCGGCTTGCGCCCCCGCAGGTCGGCCAGCTTGCCGTAGATCGGGACCGAGACGGTCAGGGCGAGCATGTAGGCCGAGAAGGCCCAGGCGTACAGGTGCAGCCCGCCGAGATCGCCGACCGCGGTGGGCATGGCGGTGGAGACGACGGTCATCTCCATGGCCGCCAGGAAGAGGCCGAGGAGCAGGGCGACGACGGTGAGGGGGCGGCTGGTGTGGCGCACGAGCGGCCGAATAGCCGTGGCGGTGCGCCGAGTCAACCGGCGCCGCCCTGGAGGTTACAGGGGGCCAGCTTCAAAACGCCAGCAGGAAGTCCTGAAGCGGGATGAAGAGCGTCTGGTGCTCGGCGTCCCAGCCAGACCGCTCACGGGTCACCACCACGGCGGGGGCACACTGTCCGGCGAACCGACGCTGGAAGAGGCGGAGTCCGGCCAGGTCGGCCTCCTGCACCTGGTTCCGGAACTTCACCTCGACAGGCACCACGCGGCCGTCGAGCCGCTCGGCCACGAAGTCCACCTCGCGGATGACGGACCGGCGGTTGCCGGGCTCTTCGTAGTCCCGGAAGAAGTGGACCTGAAGGTTGGCGTCACGGATGGTGGCCTGGACCAGCGTCTCGACCAGCGGCCCGAGGACGGTCGGGTCCGACTCCCAGAGGGAGGGGGCGTCGCGGAAGACCGCATTGCGGACGCCGAGGTCCGAGACGGTGATCTTGGCGGGCACGCGCGCGGTGCTCTTCTTGGCGAGTGGGTAGCGGCGGAACTCCCGGACGAGGAGCGCGTCGGCCAGGTAGTGGAGGTACTGACCGACCGTCACCTGGTTGGCCGAGTGGCCGGCGCGGATGGCTACCTCGGTGAGCTGGTTCTGCGCGATCTCCTGGCCCGTGAGGCGGGCCACCTGGAGGTACACGAAACGGAGCAGCCCCGGGCTCCGGACCGGGAAGAGGTCGGGGATGTCTGCCCCGAGCACGTTCTCGAAGACGGTCTGCGTGAGGTAGTCGGCCCAGCGGTCGTCGTCGACCTCGCCGCTGTGGAGGCGCGGGTAGCCACCCCGGACGTAGTAGCGCTCCAGCGCGCGCCGGATGGCCAGCTTCTGCTGCGGCTTGAGAGCGGCCAGCCGGTCGGCCGACTCCCGCAGGTCCCCGCCGAAAGCGTCGTTGAAGCGGAGCGCCGGCGGGAGCGCCGCGGCGAGCTGCGGCCTCCAGCACTCCAGGACCTCGCGAAAGGAGAAAGGCGGCAACTCGGTCGTGAAGACGCGCCCGGCGAGGCTTTCCCTCCCGCCACGGGCGACCAGGACCGCGGAGGAGCCCGTGACCAGCAGCCGCACCGGGTAGGTGTCGCCGAGGTGCTTCACCTCCTCGCTCCAGCGCCGCAGCTTGTGGACCTCGTCCAGCAGGAGGTAGGCGGGCGCGCCCCGGTGGAGCGGACGGCGACGGACCTCCGTGGCGAACCAGGCCACGATGGCGCGCAGCGCCGCCTGCTCGTCCCTCAGCACCTCGAGGTCGAACCGGACGAAGAGGATGTCGGAAGGCGGTACGCCGCCGGCGATCAGGTCCTCGACGATCTGCTGGACGCCAGTGGTCTTGCCGACCTGGCGGGGGCCTCGCACCACCTCGATGAGACTCCGGGGCGCACGAAGCCGCTGGCCGACGTCGCGCATCCGGGGGCGCCGATAGGCGGGGGGCGTCGGCCGGACCGCGCCGCCCGGTTGCCACCAGGGGTTCAGGTCGCGGAGGACGCCGGCCGCTTCTGGAGAGAGCATGCACACATTATAAATGTGATTCTAATGTGTGCAACGCGGTGGTGGGCCTCAGCCTGGCCGGCCGAGCTCCCGCCGGAGCGCCGCCTAGTCGAGGCGCTGGCCCGGCGGCGGGGTCCGCCTGCTCGCGCGCTTTGAATCGCCTTTCTCATTCACCTCAGCTCGAACGTCACGTGCACGATCGCGACGATGTCCTTCTCGAGGGACCGCTCGATGCGGCGCTGGCGCCGCTCGTCGATCTTCAACTCGGCCAGGTGGCGGAGGGAGTGGCGGAAGGACCAGCCCTCCTTCTCGGCCTCCCGGCTGACCTCATCGGCGTACCGAGCGAAGGCCGGCAGCTTGAGCGCCCGCATCAGCATGGGGAAGGCCTGGTCGCGGTCCTGCTCGGCGGTCGTGGTCACGCGCCCACCCCCGTCCGCAGGACGTCGTAGGCGCCGAGGTCCACCTCTGGCGGTTCGAGATCGGGTACCTCGTGGCGGGCCGAGCCGCTGGTGATCGCCTTCACGGCGTCGACCGTGACCGGCTGCCCCTCGGCGAGGAGCAGCTCAAGGGCGGCCTGGACGTCGGCCTCCAGCGTGCTCGCGGCGAGGTGCAGGATGCGCAGGTACTCCAGGTCGGCGCGGACGCCGGCGCGCTCACCGAGAATGGCGTCGTAGGCGCGACGAAAGACGACCGATGGGAACATCTCCTCCCGGTAGACGTACCGGGCGAAGGCGCCCGGCTTGCGCACCAGCGACCAGATGACGTGGCGGTAAGCGGACAACAATCGGACAATGATCTGCTGCTGGAACGCCCTTCAACGCTCCCGAACCACTGCAACGCCCCTCGTGATTCCGCGGACCTGGCCTGATCTCGCGACCGGGGCGCCTCCCCCAAGCTGAGGGTCGCCGGTTCGAATCCGGTTTCCCGCTCCAGATTCCGAAGAGGTGACGAGGGCTTCCAGGGACACCTGGGAGCCCTTCGTCGTTGCGGGGCTCTGGTCCACCATGGAGTCCACCACGCCGCCGCGGGTGAGCCCACGC
>DASTGK010000225.1:0-3308 GCA_035719085.1 Anaeromyxobacteraceae bacterium | reverse complement strand
GGTGGAGGCGGCGAGCGGGCGGCTGCTCGCCACCGCCCCCGGGCCGGCGCCCGCCTGGCTGGCGATCGGGCCGGACCTCTCCATCGCCGCGCTCGAGCCGGACGGCGCCGTGACCGGCCTGGCGCCGGGCGGCCACCTGAGCGTCGTCGGGTGAAAGCGTTGCTCTCTTGGGCTGGGGGCGTAGCGAGGCGCTCGATGCCGTCGCCGAGCCGGGGCGCACGACGACGGAGCAGCGCAGGCGGGCTGGAGGCCCGTCGAGCAGCGGACGGAGGAGTCCGCCCGGCGCAGGCAGGCAGCGTGCGCCGCAGTAGCCTTCAGCCCAAGTGAGCAGCGCCATGGCGCGGGCCGCCCTCGCTAGACTCCGAGGAAGAGCCGCTTGCCGAAGTTGAGCGCCAGGTCGGCGTCGAAGATCTTCTGGGCCGCCGCCTCGATGTCGTAGGCGACCCGGTGAAAGGTCACCTCGCGCCGCTCGGTGTCGTAGATGACGAAGCAGGCGCGGTTGTCGCAGTCGCGCGGCTGGCCGACCGAGCCGACCGAGACCACGTACTTGTAGCCCCGGCGCAGGCCGAACCGGTTCGAGACCACCTCGGTCACGTCGCCGGACGGCCCGATCGCGAAGGTCTTGCACAGGTGGCTGTGGCCGATGAAGGAGACGTCGGCCAGGCCGGCGAGGTGGGGCACGAGGTCGCGCGCCTGCTCGATGGCGAAGACGTACTCGTAGCTCTCCGGGTCGACGGGCGAGCCGTGGCTGAAGGAGACGTCGCCGTCGCGGTGGGTGAAGGGCAGCCCGCGCAGCCACTCCAGATGCTCGCCGTCGATGCGGCTGGCCGTCCAGTCGAGCGCGTGGCGCGCGGCGTCGTAGTAGAAGCTGTAGTCCATCCGGCCGGAGACGGCGGCGTCGTGGTTGCCGAGCAGCGTCACCTCGGCCCGCTGCTGCACCAGCGCGCAGCACTCGTTGACGCTGGCGCCGTAGCCGACCACGTCGCCCAGGCAGACGACCTTGTCCGGCCGCTCCCGATCGAGGAGCGCCAGCGCCTCCGTGAGCGCCTCGAGGTTCGAGTGGATGTCGCTCAGGATGGCGATGCGCATGCCGGCCCAGGTGGGACGGGAATGGTAGCCGCCGCCCGGAACGAGCGTCAACCGCTCCCGGCTCGCCCTACGGAAGGACGTCGGCCTCGAGGTCGTCGAAGTGCGCCAGCTGGCGCGCCTCGGCGTAGCGCCCGCGGATCTCGGCCGCGGTGAGCGTGCGCAGCCGGTCGAGGCTGAACTGCTCGACGGTGAAGCTGGCGAGGACGCTGCCGACCACGATGGCGCGGCGCATCACCGAGGGCTCCTCGCGGCCGCAGCGGGCCAGGTAGCCCATGAAGCCGCCGGCGAAGCTATCGCCCGCGCCGGTCGGGTCGAAGACGTCCGGCACCGGGTAGGCCGAGGCGGAGAAGACCTCCGCGCCCGAGAAGTAGAGGGCGCCGTACTCGCCGCGCTTCACCACCACGGCGCGCGGGCCGAAGCCGAGGATGGCGCGCGCCGCCTTGACCACGTTGTGCTCGCCGGCGAGCTGGCGGGCCTCGGCGTCGTTGACGAAGAGCAGGTCGACCCGCTTCAGCGTCTTCAGGAGGCTCTCGCGCTTCGACGAGATCCAGAAGTTCATGGTGTCGGCCGCCACGAAGCGCGGCGCGCGCACCTGGTCGAGCACCGCCCGCTGCAGGTCCGGGTCGATGTTGCCGAGGAAGACGTACTCGGAGTCGCGCCAGGCGTCCGGCAGGTCGGGCTGGAAGTCGGCGAAGACGTTGAGCTGCGTGTCGAGGGTGTGGGCGGTGTTGAGGTCGAACTCGTAGCGCCCCTTCCAGCGGAAGGTGCGGCCCGGCTTGCGCACCAGGCCGCCCAGGTCGACGCCGCGCGAGGCCAGGAAGGCGACGTGCTCCTCCGGGAAGTCCTCGCCCACCACCGCCACCACCCGGGTCGGGCCGAAGAAGCTGGCGCAGGTGGAGAAGTAGCTGGCCGAGCCGCCGAGGATCTCCTCGCGGCGACCGAAGGGGGTCTCGAGCGAGTCGAGCGCGACGGAGCCGACGACGAGCAGGGACATGCGGTTCCTCGGGGTGCGGGGCGCCGGCGCGGCGCGGGAGACGTTCACTAGCCCGGCGCGCCCGGCCCGGTCAACGGCGCGCTGGCGCCCCGGGGTGCGTGCGGGTGGCGGCGCGGGTCGCCCGGCCCACCCTCGGCGGCCAGCTGGCCGCACGCCGCCGCGATGTCGCGGCCGCGGTTCTTGCGCACCACCGCGGTGACCTGGCGCGCCACCAGCCGCGCGTGGAAGGCCTCGACGCGCTCCGGCGCCGGGGCGCGGAAGCCGAGCCCCGGGTTGTCGTTGTAGGGGATGAGGTTCACCTTGGCCGGCAGCCCGCGCAGCAGCGTCGCCAGCCGCTCGGCGTCCTCGTCGGCGTCGTTGACGCCGCCGAGCAGCACGTACTCGAAGGTGATGCGCCGCCCCTGCTTCATGGGGAAGTCGCGGCAGGCCGCCAGCAGCTCGCCGATGGGCCAGCGCCGGTTGACCGGCATGAGGGCGTCGCGCTGCGCGTCGGTGGTGGCGTTGAGCGAGATCGCCAGCTTCACCTGCGTCTCCTCGCCGAGCCGGCGCATCACCGGCACCAGGCCGCTCGTGGAGACGGTGACGTGGCGGTGCGAGAAGTTGGGGCCGTCCTCGTCGAGCAGCAGGTCGAGCGCCGCCTTGAGGTGCTCGTAGTTGTGGAGCGGCTCGCCCATGCCCATGAAGACCAGGTTGGTGAGCGGCCGCGGCGCCGCCCCCTCCCCCAGCTCCACGAGCCGGCGGTTGGCCCGGTGGACCTGGTCGACGATCTCGCCGGGCGTCAGGTGGCGGGCCAGCCCCATGGTGCCGGTCATGCAGAAGGTGCAGCCGATGGCGCAGCCGACCTGCGAGGAGACGCAGAGCGTCTTGCGGTCGGTCTCGGGCATGTAGACCGACTCGACGAGCTTGCCGTCGGCGGTGCGCCAGGTCCACTTGATGGTCCCGTCGCTGCTGCGCTGCTCGCTGGCCCGCTCCAGCGTGGTGAGCCGGGCCCGCTCGCCGAGCGCGGCGCGGAAGGCGCGCGGCAGGTCGGTCATCTCGTCGAGCGAGGCGGCGCCGTTCCGGTGGAGCCAGCGCTGCAGCGGCCGGGCGCGGAAGGGCTTCTCGCGCAGCCCGGCGACGAGCGCCGCGAGCTCCGCGCGCGAGAGCGAGCGCAGGTCGGGCCGCGGATCGGCGGGCGCGGTCACGGCGCCACCGCCGCGCGGCCATCGGCCGGCGCCCCGGCCCC
>DASTGK010000224.1:0-4165 GCA_035719085.1 Anaeromyxobacteraceae bacterium | reverse complement strand
CCCCGGGGGAGAGGGCCGGGGTGAGGGGCGCGTGTTCCCGCGCGCCGTGGACGAGTCGCCGCCCGCGTCGATGCTAGACTGACCGTGACATCCACGAGGGAGGCGTCAGTGACCAGGAGCGAAAGGGCAGTCGACCTGTTCCGGCAGCAGCTCAACTGTAGCCAGGCAGTCTTCGCGGCCTACCGGCAGGAGGAGGTGCTGGACGAGGCGACCGCGCTGAGGCTGGCGACCGTGTTCGGCGCGGGCGGCGCGGGCACCGGGAGCGGACGATGCGGTGCGGTCTCGGGCGCGCTCCTGGCGATCTCGCTGAAGCACGGCCGGAAGGACGTCGCCTCCGCCGAGGCGAGGACTCGGACATACGAGCTGGCGCGGCGCTTCACGGCCGAGTTCGAGGCGAGGAACGGCTCCTGCACCTGCCAGGAGATCCTGGGCATCAACATCGGCACGGCAGAGGGCTACGAGCAGGCGCGGGGGCTGGGTCTCTTCGAGACCCGCTGCGCCGAGGCGGTGCGGTCGGCGGCGGAGATCCTCGACAGGTTGCTCTGAAGGCGAGCTGGCTCGCGCGCGGTCCCTAGCGCTCCCCCACCAGCTCCAGCAGCTTCGTCACCGTGTTCCAGTTCCGCGTGGTGACGGCGCCGCGCACCTTCAGCTTCCCGAGCGCGGCCGCGAGCTTGCTGCCGCCCTGGCCGTCCGGGTACCAGGTGTAGATCTCCCGCCCCTTCACCCGGAACAGCTCCGGCTCGAAGTGCCCGGCGCGGAGCGGCGCCAGCTCCGCCTCGGTCGGCGGGCGCGAGAGGAAGGTGACGCACAGGCGGGCGGGGTCGGTGGCCACCTCCGCGAACGGATTCGCGGCGACGATCGCGGCCAGCTCGGCCTGGGTGCGGAGGGTCGTGTCGATCGGGCGCCCCATGTACCGCTCCAGCGCCGCCTCGATCGCCTTCGTCAGCTCGGCCGCCCCGCGCGCCGTGGCGAGCACGGCGTTGCCGCTCTGCACGTAGGTCTTCACGCCGGCGCAGCCGAGCTCCTCGAGCATGGCCCGGAGCGCGGCCATCGGCAGGACGTTCCCCTTGCCCACGTTCACGCCGCGCAGGAGGAGCGCGTAGCGCGTCACTCGTCCTGCCTCGCCACGCCGACGGCGAAGCCGCCCGGCTCCTCCTCCACGGCGCGCACCAGCCACGGCCGGCAGCAGACCGGGCAGTCCTCGACGTAGGTCTGCGACTCGCCGCCGGTCGGGTCGACGAAGATGGTCACCAGCTCGCCGCAGTAGGGGCACTCGACGTCGAAGTCCACGGAGGCCGGTTATAGTCCCCCCGTGTCGAAGAAGCCCTTCCACAACCCCTTCGAGAAGCTGGCCGGCCTGCGCAAGGAGCTCGGCGCGCCGCCGCCCAAGGCGAAGCCCCAGCCGCCGCCGCCTCCCCCGCCGCCGCGCGAGCGGACCGAGGCGGAGCTCTGGGCCGAGGCGACGGCCGGTGCGCGCAAGGTGGACCAGGGGCCGGGCCAGGCCGCCCCGCCGGCGCCGCGCGGTGCGCCGGACCGGGTCTGGTACGCCGACCTCGACGCCATCGACGAGCTGCGGGCGCTGGTGAGCGGCGAGGGCCCCTTCGACATCTCCGATGGCGACGAGTTCATCGAGGGGCGCGTGGCCGGCCTCGACCAGGCCATCGTGCGCAAGCTGCGGCGCGGCGACTACGCGGTGCAGGGCCACCTCGACCTGCACGGCCTGACGCGCGAGGAGGCCAAGACCCAGGTGGACGCCTTCCTGCGCGCCTCGCGCCAGGGGGGCAAGCGCTGCGTGGTGCTGGTCCACGGGCGCGGCCTCCACTCCAGGGACCAGCTGCCGGTGCTCAAGGACGCGCTCCGCACCTGGCTCGGCCAGGGGCGCTTCGCCCGCCACGTCCTCGCCTTCGCCACGGCGCGGCCGGCCGACGGCGGCGCCGGCGCGGTCTACGTCCTGCTGCGCCGCGCCGGGCGCTGATCGTTTCACTCTTCGTAGACCGTACGTCCTCCTCCGTTCCCGACGGCCCGGCCGCCTCCCCCCATCGAGTCTCTGCGCCCCCGCGCGCATCCCTCCCACCCGGGACATCCACCTCCGGTCACGTTTCATCGGCCGTTCCTTCCACCCTGGTGCAAACCGACGGCGAGACCTTGAGGGGGAGGGCTCGACATGGCGGACCGGACCATCTGGATCGGCGACCCGTTCGATCCCCACTTCGAGTGGAGGACGGCCCACCCGCTGCGCCCGCACCTCCCGGCCCACCCGGTGCCGCGCCCGCTCACGCCTGCCCTGCCCTCGCCCAACCGGCTCTGGCCCTCGCTCCACGGCCGCATCGCCAAGGGCTACCTGGCGGCCCACCGCGCCGGCGACGACGGCTGGATCGGCCTCGCCACGCGCCGGGAGCTCGAGTCGATCGTCGAGGAGGCCTTCGAGTCGGCCCCGGACGATCCCGACCTGCCGCTCCTCCGCTCGCTCATGGGCGGCCTCGACACGCGGACCATCTACTACGTGGTGGCCGGCCCGGAGCTGCCGGCCGACCCGCGCCTCGCCGGGTGATCCCGTGACGACGTGCCACCCGACGCCACCCGGCGCGACCCCGACGCCCACCTTCCTCCTGGCTCTCGCTCGCGTGCCGGAGGTGAGCCTGGCGCGCGGCCTCGGCCTGCGCCGGCTGGTGCGGCTCGCCCGGCTCCTCGGCTGGCGCCGCCGCGGCGCGCGCCGGCTGCTCTCCTGATCGGCCCCGCCCGGCCCGAGCGAGCGGCCCCGCAGCCCCTCTCCGGGCTGGCCTCTTCTGGAGACTCTCCGTAAGACCTGCCGCGGCGAAGCGCCCGCGATCTGGTAGAAGGGACGCTCTGTCGCGGAGGGCGACCGTTGACCAAGGAGGCGGACAAGGCTGGCGCCGCCGAGGCGACGACGCCCCCGCCGGCCCGCCACGTCGACCCGGACACCGACCACCTGGCCGAGCAGATGTCGCGGCTGCTCGCCGAGCTGGCGCGCACGCCGGAGGCGGAGCTCTCCAACCCCTGGGCGCCCGGCCTCGAGGCGGGCGAGCGGCTCGGCCGCTTCACGCTGGTGCGCGAGTTGGGGCGCGGCGGCATGGGCGTGGTCTGGGAGGCGGAGGACCGCGACCTGCGCCGCAGCGTGGCGCTCAAGGTGGTGCGCCCCGGCAGCCGCATCGCGGCGCGCGGCGAGGAGTGGCTGCGGCGCGAGGCCGAGGCGGTGGCCCGCCTCAACCACCCGAACATCGTCACCCTCTTCGACTTCGGCGCGGCCCACACCGGCCCGTACCTGGTCTTCGAGCTCCTGCGCGGCAAGCCGCTCGACCGGGCGGCCGGCGGCGGGAAGCTGCCGCTGCGATCCGCGCTCCACGTCGGCGCCGAGGTGGCCCGCGCCCTGGTTCACGCCCACCGGGCCGGCGTCGTCCACCGCGATCTCAAGCCGGCCAACGTCTTCGTCGCCGACGACGGGGCGGTCAAGGTGCTCGACTTCGGCCTGGCCCACCTGCTCGGCCGCGCCGGCCCGGGCCAGGGCGGCACGCCCACCTCGATGGCGCCGGAGCAGTGGCGCGGCGAGGCGGGGGACGAGCGGACCGACCTCTTCGCGCTCGGCGTGCTGCTCCACGCGGCGCTCTCGGGCGCCCCGCCCTACCCGGTGAAGGACGGCCGGAGCGCCGTCGAGAAGCCGGGCCCGACGCCCGCGCTCCCCTCCGGCGCGGCGCCGCGGCGGCTCCGCCGGCTGGTCCGCGCCTGCCTGGAGCGCGATCCGTCCCGGCGCCCGGCGAGCGCGCAGGCGGTGCTCGACGAGCTGCGCGCCCTGGAGAAGTCGATCGAGGGGCGCTGGCGCCGCCGGCTCGTCTCGGGGCTGGCGGCGGTGGCCCTCACCGCCGCGGCCGGCGCCGGCTGGCTCTGGTGGTCGCGCGAGCCGCCGCCCGGCGAGCGGCTGCCGGTGGTGGTGGCCGACGTGGAGAACCGGAGCGGCGACCCGTCGCTCGACGGCCTCTCCGGCCTGCTCACCGCCGCGCTCGAGCCGTCGCGCCGCCTCGACCTCGTGCCGCGCCCGCGCCTCCTCTCGCTGGCGCGCCAGGCCGGGATGGGCGAGCTGCCGCGGCTCGACGCCAGGGCGGCGCGCGAGCTGGCGCGCGTGGCCGGGGCGAAGGTGCTGCTCACCACC
>DASTGK010000223.1:0-2507 GCA_035719085.1 Anaeromyxobacteraceae bacterium | reverse complement strand
CTTCGCCGAGCGGACGCTGCACGAGCTGAAGGGGGCCTGGCGGGCGGCTCCCCGACCGGACCCACCGCTTCGTGACCCTGGGTGAGGTGGGGGCGGCGCTCCGGGCGGCCGGCCTGGCGCCGGTGCGGCTCCTCGAGGAGGAGCGGGTCGAGCACCACCCGGACGCCCGGGCGGTCCTCCGGTCGCTCAAGGCCATCGGGGCCCAGGGGGCGGCGCCGGAGGCCCGGGGGCTGGCCGGGCGGGCGGTGACGCTCGAGATGCTGCGCCGCTACGAGGCGGCCCACCGCGCCGCGGGGGGCGTCCCGGCCACCTGGCACGTGGTCTACGCCGTCGCTTCACGGTAGATTCGGCCGATCGTGGCCGCGACCTCCCCCATCACGCCCGAGTTCAAGCCGCACTCCTTCGGCAAGTTCTTCCTGCTGCAGCGGCTCGCCGTGGGCGGGATGGCCGAGATCTACCGGGCGCGCGTGGTCGGGGCGGCCGGGTTCGAGAAGGAGCTGGTGGTGAAGCGGATCCTGCCCGCCCGGGCGCAGGACCAGGGCTTCATCTCCATGCTGGTGAACGAGGCCAAGCTCACCGTCCAGCTCACCCACAACAACGTCGCCCAGATCTACGAGTGCGGCTCCATCGACGGGAACTTCTTCATCTCGATGGAGCTGGTGAACGGCGTGTCGATGAAGGAGGTGATGCACGCCTTCGCCCAGGCCGGCACCGCCTTCAACCCGGAGCAGGCCATCTTCATGGTGCTGCAGCTGCTCCAGGGGCTCGACTACGCCCACAAGAAGACCGACGCCCAGGGCCACCCGCTGCAGATCGTCCACTGCGACGTCTCGCCGGACAACGCCCTCGTCTCCTTCGAGGGCGAGGTGAAGCTGCTCGACTTCGGCATCGCCCGCGCCGCCACCGGCCTCTCCAACTACAAGGAGGGGATGCTGATGGGGAAGCTCGGGTACGTGGCGCCCGAGCAGGCCTCGCTCGAGACGCGCTGGGATCACCGGGTCGACGTCTTCGCCGCCGGCATCATCCTCTACGAGCTGCTCACGCGGCAGAAGCCCTTCCCCACGGCGACCGACGTCGAGTCGCTCGTCGCCTCGCGCAAGGCCAAGGTGGTGCCGCCCACCACGCTCGACCCGCGCCTGCCGAAGGAGATCGACCAGATCGTGGCCAGGGCGCTGGCCTACGACCCGGCCCGGCGCTACCCGGACGCCCGCACCTTCGCCGACGCGCTGGTGGACATCCTCTTCCCCACGCCTCAGTCGGCGGTGCAGGACCTGGTGGCCAAGCAGATGCACCAGGTCTTCGCCGAGAAGATCGCCCGGCAGCGCCAGGCCCGCGCCCACGACGCGCTCGTCATGAAGGTGCTCGCCAACATCGCCGACCGGCCGCGCGAGGAGCTGACGCCGGGGGGCGGCCTGGCGGTCACGCCGGCCCGCGGCCTGCCGGCGGCGCCGGCCGAGCCCTCGGGCGAGCTCGGCACCACCGGCGAGATCAGCGGGACCGGCCGGCGCGCCGCGGCGCGCCCGTCGCGGCGGCCCGTGGTGGTGCGCAAGGGCGTCCCCTTCTCGCTCACCTTCCTCCTGCTCCTGCTATTCGCCGCCGGCGGCGCCGCGGCAGCCGGGTTCGGCGCCCCCTGGCTGCGCCACGGCGTCATCGTGGTGACGAGCGAGCCGCCCGGCGCCGACGTGGCGCTCGACGGCGCCCCCACCGGCCAGCGCACGCCGGCGGTGCTCGACGAGGTGGTGCTGGCCTCGCCGCACGAGGTGACGCTCTCCGGCCCCTCGCTGCGCGAGCTGACCCTGCCGGTGCGCCCCGAGCCGGGCCGGCTGGCGGTGCGCGTGCACGCCCGCGTCGGCACCGCGCTCGGCGCGCTCACCGTGCAGAGCGAGCCGCCCGGCGCCGAGGTGCGGCTCGACGACCGCGCGGTCGGGGCGACGCCGCTCACCATCCCGGACGTCCGGCTCGACGAGCGCCACCGCATCGACCTCTCGCTGCCGGGCCACGAGATCGACCAGTTCGTCGTGCTGCCCGAGAAGGACGGGCGGACCTTCCTGCGCAGGCTGGTGGCCGCGGCGCCGGCGCCGGCGCCGGCCGCCCGCAAGGGGAAGTAGATGGAGCCGGGCATGAGGCTCGTGATCGAGGACGAGGCGGGGACCAGGACGGTCGTCCCGTTCACCTCCGACGAGCTCGTCCTCGGCCGCGCCGCCGAGGGGGTGGCCTGGCGGCTGCCCGACCGGAACGTCTCGCGCCGCCACTGCCGCTTCGCCCGGGCCAACGGCGCCGTCTTCGTCGAGGACCTGGGCAGCCTCACCGGCACCTGGCTCAACGGCGAGCGGATCTCCGGCCGCCGCCGCGTCCGCGCCGGCGACCTCATCGAGGTGGGCGACTACGACCTCGTCGTGCTCACCGACCAGGCCGAGGCGGTCGGCCCGGGCACGCCCCCGCCGCTCCGGGCCGCCGGCGCCGCGCGCCCCGAGCCGCTGGCCCCTCCGCCCGTCCCCTCACCCGCC
>DASTGK010000222.1:0-3154 GCA_035719085.1 Anaeromyxobacteraceae bacterium | reverse complement strand
GCTCGTCCAGGACCTCGGCCACCTGTGCCGGGCCTCGGGCGTGGGCGCCTCGGTGCGGCTCGCCGAGCTGCCGCTCTCGCCGGCCTACCGGCGCGCCGTGCGCGGCCGGCCCGACCCCTGGGCGCCGGCGCTCACCGGCGGCGAGGACTACGAGCTCTGCGTCACCGTGCCGGTGAGGAAGGTCCGGGCCGCGCTCGCCGCCGCCGCCGCGGTGGGGACGCCGCTCGCCGTCGTCGGCACCGTGACGCGGGCGAGGGGCGTGCAGGTGGCCCGGCCCGCCGGCGGCCGCCACCCGGTCGGACGGGGTCACGACCACCTCGCCGCGGTGCGCCGCCTCGCCGGCGGCCGGGGCGCGCCTTTGACATCCCGGCCGGAGCCCATAGGATCGATCCGCCCCTGAAGCTCCGGGGGGCTCTCCACCGCAGCGCGAGGTGACCGTGGCGCGATCCCGAGACGAGCGACTGTCCACCCGCCCCTCGGCGCGCGGGCAGGACGCTCCCCACCTCGTGGCGGTGCGCGGCCGCGCCGCCGAGACGCCGCTCCGCCCGCCGCCGGAGCCGAGCGGCCTCACCGCCTCGCTGCAGACCAAGCTCCTCGTCAGCTACCTGCTCGTCGGCGTGGTGCTGGTCTTCGCCGTCCCCTTCATCGGCGACCGGGTGTCGAACCCGGCCGCCGCCGGCGCCATCGTGCTCGGCCTCACCCTGGCGCTCGGCCAGGGGCTCACCGTGGCCATCGCGCGCACCTCGCGCCTCGGCCGGCTCAAGGAGTCGGCGGTCGAGATCAGCCGCGGCGACCTCTCGCGCAGCGTCCTCTCCGAGGTCGGCTCGCCCTTCCAGGACGAGATCGACGAGCTCACGGTCGCCATCCGCACCATGCAGGAGAACCTGCGCGACCTCGTCTCCCGCATCCAGCGCACCGCGCAGTCGGTGGCCGACAGCGCCGCCGACATGCAGGCCTCCGCCGAGGAGGTGAACGCCTCCACCGACGAGGTGGCCTCCTCCACCGAGAAGATCGCCGAGGGCGCCGGCCAGCAGTCGGAGCTGGTGGAGCGGACCTCCAAGGTCATCGGCGAGATCGCCGCCTCCATCGAGCGCACCGCCCGCAGCGCCGAGGAGGCGGCCAAGGTCTCGGCCGAGGCCTCGGCCCAGGCGGCCTCCGGCGGCGACGCGGCCCGGCTCGCCGGCGAGAAGGTCAAGAAGGTCTTCGCCCGCATCGAGGCGGCCTCCGAGCAGGTCTTCGCCTTCGGCGAGCGGACCAAGGAGATCTCCAAGATCGTCGAGGCCATCACCTCGGTGGCCAACCAGACCAACCTGCTCGCCTTGAACGCCACCATCGAGGCGGCGCGCGCCGGCGAGTACGGCCGCGGCTTCGCGGTGGTGGCCGAGGAGGTGCGCAAGCTGGCCGAGAGCGCCGGCCGCTCCGCCGAGCAGATCTCCGGCCTGGCGACCGACATCTCGGGGCGCGCCGGCAAGGTGGTCGAGACGATGAAGGAGTCGGTCTCCGAGCTGGCCGACGGCCGCGAGGACCTGAACGCCATCATCCTCACCCTGTCCGACATCGCCCTCATCGTCGGCACCGGCGCCGACAAGGTGGGCGTCATCTCGGCCGACGCCCGCGAGCAGCTCAAGGGCTCGGCCGACATGGTCCAGGCCATGGACCACATCTCCGACGTGGCCAGCTCCAACGCCGGCGCCACCGAGCAGGTGCGCAAGGTCATCGCCGAGCAGACGGCGGCGGTGGCGCAGATGGCGGGCGCCGCCCAGGAGCTGACCAACCTCTCGGTCGAGCTCCAGACCGTCGTCTCGCGCTTCCGGCTCGGCTAGGAGCCCGCGTGGCCGGCCGGCACGTCGTCTTCCGGGTGGCGCGCGAGCGCTACGCCCTCCCGCTCCAGGCGGTGCGCCAGGTGGTGCTGCCGCAGCCGCCCTTCGCCCGCGTCCCGCGCGCCGGCGGCGCCGTGCGCGGCGTCATGAACCTGCGCGGCCGGGTGGTGGCGGTGGTCGACCTGGCCGAGCTCATGGGGCTCGCCCCGCAGCCGCTCGCCGCCGGCCAGGGGCACGTCGTCATCCTGGAGCGGGACAAGCGGCAGCTCGGGCTGCTCATCGGCGGCGTCCTGGGGGTCGAGCCGCTGGCGCCGGACCAGGCGCCCGAGCCGGCGCCGGGGGCGGTGGTGGCAGGTGTGGCGCGCGCCTCCATGGGCGCGGTCACGGTGCTCGAGCCCGCCGCGCTCGCCGACGCCGCGGCCGCGCTCTTCGGCGCCCGGTGATCGCGGGGCGCTTCGACTGCTTGTCCGCCGCGCGAGAGCGGTGTTAGCTTCACCGACCGGGGAGGCGCAGGTGGCCATGACGAAGAGAGTCCTGATCGTCGACGACGCGATCTTCATGCGCAACATGATCAAGGACATCTTCGCCGGGTCCGGCTTCCAGGTCGTCGGCGAAGCCGCCAACGGGCTCGAGGCGGTCGAGAAGTACAAGGAGCTGAAGCCCGACCTGACGACGATGGACATCGTCATGCCGTTCAAGAGCGGCATCGAGGCGACGCGCGAGATCATCAAGGCCGACCCGCGGGCGGTGGTGGTGATGTGCAGCGCCCTCGGCCAGGAGTCGCTGGTGATGGAGGCCATCGAGGCCGGCGCCAGCGACTTCATCGTGAAGCCCTTCAAGTCCGAGGACGTGCTCTCGGTGGTCAAGAAGGTCCTGGGCGACGCCTAGCCCTGGGAGGGCCGGCCGTGGCGCCGCTCGACCTCGCCAGGTACCTTTCGCTCTTCGTCGCCGAGGCCGGCGACCACCTCGGCGCCTTCTCGCGCGAGCTGGTGGCGCTGGAGCAGGCGGCGCGCCAGGGCGAGCCCGGCGCCGCCCGCCAGGCCATCGACTCGCTCTTCCGCCACGCCCACAGCGTGAAGGGGATGAGCGCCTCGATGCAGCTCGACGCCATCACCGCGCTCGCCCACAAGGCCGAGGACCTGGTCGACGTCTTCCGCCAGGGCTCGGGGCGCATCGACCCGGGCGCGGTCGACCTGCTCCTCGCCACGGCCGACGCCCTCGGCGCGCTCGTCGAGGCGGCGGCGCGCGGCGAACGGCGCGAGGGCGACCCGGCGCTGGTGGAGCGGCTCGCCCAGGCCGCCCAGGCCGCCCGCTCCGGCCGGGCGGTCGCCCCC
>DASTGK010000221.1:0-15846 GCA_035719085.1 Anaeromyxobacteraceae bacterium | reverse complement strand
GGGCGATCCGGCCGGTCAGCCCGGCGAACGCGGCGTTGAACGGGCCCGGCGGCGGCGGCGCGGGCGGCTCCTTGGATCGCTTTCCCATGGCGCCGCCATCTTGGCACGCACCGGGCTGGTGAGGGCGGGCGCCGAGCGGCTAGGATGCGCCCTCCACTCTCGCCCCCGGAGCCCGGCCTTGCAGATCGTCTGCCTCGACCTCGAAGGCGTCCTCGTCCCCGAGATCTGGATCGCGTTCTCCGAGCGCACCGGCATCCCCGAGCTGCGCCGCACCACGCGCGACGAGCCGGACTACGACAAGCTGATGCGCTTCCGGCTCGACCTGCTGCGGAAGCACGGGCTCGGCCTGCCGGACATCCAGAAGGTGATCGCCGAGATGGGGCCGGAGCCGGGCGCCAAGGACTTCCTCGACGCGCTCCGCCAGCGCTACCAGGTGGTCATCCTCTCCGACACCTTCTACGAGTTCGCGATGCCGCTCATGGCGCAGCTCGGCATGCCGACGCTCTTCTGCCACCGGCTCGAGGCCGACGCCCAGGGCTTCCTCGCCGCCTACCACCTGCGCATGCCGGGGCGGAACCAGAAGCAGGAGTCGGTGCGCGCCTTCAAGGCGCTCAACTTCCGCGTCATCGCGGCGGGCGACTCGTACAACGACACCGCCATGCTGGGCGAGGCGCACGCCGGCATCCTCTTCCGGCCGCCGGAGAACGTGGTCCGCGAGTTCCCGCAGTTCCCGGTGACCCGCGACTACGCCGCCCTGCGCGCCGCCATCGACCGGGCGGGCGCGGCCATCGGCGGGTAGCCGCGCGTCACGGAGGCCAGTCGGCCTTCGGGTCGCCCGGGCCGGCCAGGACGAAGTCGGCGAAGTCGAAGCCCGGCGCCACGGTGCAGCCGCAGAGCGCGAAGCGCCGGCCGCGCGGCCGGGCCGCCTGCCACCAGCCGCCGCGCACCGTCCACTGCGGCCGCTCGCCGGCGGCGACGTCCGGGCCGAGCCGGATCACCTCGGCGACGCCGGCCGTGTCGATGGTGAGGAGGTCGAGCGGGTCGCCGGCGTAGTGGTGCCAGACCTCGTCGGAGGCGACGCGGTGCAGGCGCGACTCGGCGCCGGCGGGCAAGAGGAAGTAGATGGCGGTCGAGGCGGCGCGCGGCCCGCGCGGCGTCGGGACGAGCTCCGGCGAGCGGAAGGTCTCGCGGTAGAAGCCGCCCTCCGGGTGCGGGGCGAGGTCGAGCGCGTCGACCAGGGCGCGGGCGTCGGGGTGCATGCGGCGAGGCTAGCCCTCCCAGCGGCCGCGCGCTGTTCCCCGTCCGGGATCTCTGCTATTCGCCGCCCCGATGCCCTTCGCCTACCACCCCGGCGTGCGCGACACGTCCACCCGCGCCCGGCGCGGCGCCTTCACCACCCGCTCCGGGCGGGTCGAGACGCCCGCCTTCATGCCGGTCGGCACCCGGGCCACGGTCACCGGCCTCACCCCCGAGGAGCTGCACGCGCTCGGGGCCGAGATCATCCTCGGCAACACCTACCACCTGCTGCTCCGCCCCGGCCCCGACGCGATGCGCCGCTTCGGCGGGCTGCACCGGTTCATGGGCTGGGACCGGCCCATCCTCACCGACTCGGGCGGCTTCCAGATCTTCTCCCTGCCGGCCGACCGGACCATCACGGAGGAGGGGGCGCGCTTCAAGAGCTACATCGACTGCCGCTACCACCACCTCTCGCCCGAGACGTCGATCGAGATGCAGGCGGCGCTCGGCTCCGACGTGATGATGGTGCTCGACGTCTGCCTGCCCTCGACGGCCGGCGAGGCCGAGGTGCGGGCCGCCATGGAGCGGACGCACCGCTGGGCGCTGCGGAGCCTGGCGGCGCGGCGCGACGGCGAGCAGGCGCTCTTCGCCATCGTGCAGGGGGGCCTCTCGCCCGCGCTGCGCGCCGAGTCGGCCGCCTTCCTGACGCAGCACCCGTTCGACGGCTTCGCCATCGGCGGCCTCGCCGTGGGCGACACGCGGGCCGAGCGGTTCGACGTCATCGGCGCCGCGGCGGAGAAGCTGCCCGAGGCGAAGCCGCGCTACCTCATGGGCGTCGGCACGCCGCCCGACATCCTCGAGGCGGTGGCGCACGGGGTCGACATGTTCGACTGCGTCATCCCGACGACGCTCGCCTGGCAGGGGACGGCCTTCACCTCGACCGGGCGCGTGCGGCTGACGCGCTCGGAGCACCGGCTCTCCGACGCGCCGCTCGACGCCGCCTGCGGCTGCTCCACCTGCCACCGCCACCCGCGCGGCTACCTGCACCACCTCGTGAAGTGCAAGGAGCCGCTCGGGCCGCGCCTGCTGTCGATCCACAACCTGCACCACTACCTCGAGCTGATGCGCTCGGTGCGCGCCGCCATCGAGGCCGGGCGCTACGGCGCCTTCATGAAGGAGACGCTCGCGGCCATCGACAAGCACGAGCACGACGCGAGCGGGAGGTCGCCGGGGAGGCGCAGCCAGAACTCCCCCCTCTCCCCCACCGGAGAACAAGCGGTCGGCTCCCTCTCCCCCACCGGGCAGCGCGAGAACTCCACCCTCTCCTCCACCGGGGGAGAGGGCCGGGGTGAGGGGGCGTTTGTCGGGGTCGGGGTCGGGGTCGAGGGTCGGGGAGACTCTGCTCCGCCCCGCTTCACCATCGTCGCCACCTCCTCCGGCGCCCCGTCGGTGCTCGACGCCGAGGCGGGCGAGGTGATGCACCCGGTCATCGGCGCCGCCGTCGAGTCGGAGCGGCTCTACGTGGCCCAGTCGCGCCTCGCGGCGCGGCTCGCCGAGGGCGGCCCGCCGCTCGTCCTCTTCGACGTCGGCCTCGGGGCCGCCTCGAACGCGCTCGCCGCCCTGCGCGCCGCCCGGGCCGCGCCGCCCGGCTCGCGCCGGCTGGAGGTGGTGAGCTTCGAGCGGGAGCTGGGCGCGCTCGCGCTCGCCGCCTCCGCCGAGGGGGCGGCTCGCCTCGGCTGGAGCGCCGACGACCTCGCCGCGGCGCGGTCGCTCCTCGACACCGGCGCGCACGAGGCGCCGGGGATCGGCTGGCGGCTCGCGAAGGGCGACGCCCTCGAGCGGCTCGAGGCCGAGGCGGCGCGCGCCGACCTCGTCTTCTGGGATCCCTTCTCGCCCAAGGCCAACCCGGATCTCTGGACCGTCGAGGCCTTCGCCGCCCTGCGCCGCCGCTGCGCCCCCGGCGCCGCGCTCTTCACCTACTCCACCGCCACCGCCACGCGGAGCGCGCTCCTGCTCGCCGGCTTCCACGTCGGCGTGGGCGATCCTTCGGGCCCCAAGGAGGAGACGACCGCCGCCGCCGTGGCCCCCGCCCTGCCGGCGCGGCCGCTCGGCTTGCGCTGGCTGGAGCGGCTGGCCCGGTCGTCGGCCGCCTTCCCGGCCGACGCCCCGCCCGACGCGCTCGACCGCATCCGCGCCCACCCGCAGTTCGCGAAGTCCGCGTGACGGCGGCGTGACGCCCTGCGGCGTGAGCCGCGCTGACGCGCCTGTGCGCCGGGCGCCCACACCCGTCCGCGTCGCGTGCGACTCGCGGTGCGCCGCCGGGTCTGCTACGCAAGCCGGATGCCCTTTTCGCTCCAACGGTCCCTGCTCCCGCTCCTCCTCCTCACCCTCGCGGCCTGCGCCGCCCACGACAAGGCCGGCGACAAGGCGGCCGCGCTCGGCGACTGGAAGGCCGCCGTCGGCGAGTACCGGCAGGCGGTGGCCGACAAGCCGGACGACCCGGTGCTGAAGCAGAAGTACGCCGAGGCGCGCGCCCAGGCGCTCACCGACTCGGCCGGCAAGGCCCAGGCCTGCCGGGTCCAGGGGGCGTGGGACTGCGTGCTCGCCGAGACCGACTTCGCGCTCACGCTCGATCCGAGCAACGTGGCGCTCGCCTCGCAGCGGCAGGAGGCGGCGCACGCCGTGGCGCGGTCCAAGGTGGCGCAGGCCGAGGACCAGATCGCGCGCGGCTCGCTGAGCGGCGCCGCGCAGCTGCTCGGCGACGCGCGCAAGCTCTCGCCGACGCGCGACGTGGAGGACGCGGCCCGCGGCGCCGAGCGGCGCTGGGTGGCGGCGGCGCGCCCCGAGGTGGAGCGGCTGCGGGCGGCCAAGCGCTACCAGGAGGCGGTGGCGCTCGCCACCACCGCCGCCGGCTACGACCCGGCGGTGAAGCCGTACCTCGAGGGGCTCAACCGTGAGTACGAAGGCTTCCGCGCCGCCGAGCACGACCGGCTGGTGGCCGAGGGGGAGCGGGCGCTGGAGCGGGGCGCCTGGGCCGACGCCGCGGCGAGCTTCAAGGCGGCGCAGGCGGCGCGGCCCGACGAGCGGGCCAAGGCGCTCGAGCGGTACGCCGGGCTGGCGCTGCAGGGCGACCAGGCGGTGGAGAAGGGCGACTTCCGCACCGCCGCCAGGGCCTACCAGGACGCGGTGGCGCTCAAGGTGGAGCGGAACGGCTACGCCGCCGCGCAGCTGGCCCGCGTCGCCATCAAGCCGTGGGGCGTGCGGATCCGCGGCGTGCTGGTCGACCCGGCCCGGCCGGACGGCACCCCCTGGATCGGGCCGCCCAGCGCGAAGCTCAACCGGGCCGGCCGCCAGCTGGCGGCGCTCGCCGGCGGCAAGGTGGACGGGCGGGTGCTGCTCGCGGTGAACGACGTGCCGCGCGACAACCGGCCGGCCCTGGTGGTGGAGGTGGTGCTGCCCGACGGCCGGCGGCTGTCGGCGCCGGCGCAGTACGGCCCCTACCTGTCGCTCGACGCCGGGGTGGTGGTGGCGGCGAACGGCTTCGACCGGCGCCAGCTCCTGGTGCGGGTGGTCCACCAGGAGGCGGGCGGGGTGGCGGAGCCGGTGGGCGAGGTGGCGGTCCCCGTCGGCGAGCTGATCGCGAGCGGCGCCCGGACCTACGCGGCGGCGCCGGTGCTCGGCGTCGAGCTGACGGCCGAGCCGGCCGACGGCGCGGTCGAGGGGAGCTCCACCGGGCTGAAGCCGGTGGCCGAGCCGGTCCGCGCGGCGCCCGGGCTGCCCCCGTCGGTGCGGCCGGCCGTCCCCACGGCCCGCCCGTAGACGGCCCGGCCTCGCTCCACCGACCTGGACCCGGAGTCGTCTGGCCTCGACGACTCCGGGGCGGGGCCCGCGCCGCTCGGCGAGGGGCCTCCGCCCGGCTCCGGCCTCGCCCCTCGACGCCGCGTACGCTATGACGTGACGTCGAGAGGAGGCGCCATGCCCGAGGGACCCGAGGTCGAGACCGAGAAGCTCCACGAGGCGATCCACGAGGAGCTGGAGAAGGAGGGCGGCGCCCTCCTGCGGACCATCGCGCTCACCACGGCGCTCCTCGCCGCGGCCGCGGCGCTGGCGTCGCTGCGGGCCGGCGCCACGGTGAACGAGGCGCTGGCGCTCAAGACCGAGGCCACGCGGCTCCAGGCCGAGGCCTCCGACCAGTGGGCCTACTACCAGGCCAAGGGCGTCAAGGCGGCGGTGCAGGAGGGGATCCGCAGCACCTGGCTCGCCGCCGGCAAGGAGCCGCCGCCGGAGGTGGAGGCCAAGCTCGGCCGCTACGAGAAGGAGCAGGAGGCCATCGCCGAGAAGGCGCGCGACAAGGAGAAGGAGCGGGACGCCAAGGAGGTGGAGGCGGACCACCTGCTCCACCAGCACCACAAGTACGCCATGGCCGTGGCGCTCTTCCAGGTGGCCATCGCCCTCGGCGCGGTGGCGGCGCTGACGCGCCTCAAGCTGGTCTGGACCGCCTCCGTCCTGATCGGGCTCGGCGGCCTGGCCTCCCTGGCGACGCTCCTGGTCCACTGACGCGCCATGCCCGCCTTCCTCGTCCCCACGACCCACCTGCTCGAGCTGGTGGTGCGCGCCGTCGGCGTCTACGCCTTCCTGCTCGTGGCGCTGCGGCTCGCCGGGCGGCGTGAGCTCGCCCAGATGACGAGCTTCGACCTCGTGCTGCTCCTGCTCATCTCCAACGCGGTGCAGAACTCGATCAACGCCGGCGACAACTCGCTCGGCGGCGGGCTGGTGAGCGCGCTCGTGCTGGTCGTCCTCAACAAGGCGATCGGCTGGGCGGCCTGGCGCTGGCGCTGGGCCGAGCGGCTGCTGCAGGGCCGGCCCATCCGCGTGATCACCGACGGCAAGGTGCACCTCGGCGCGCTCAAGCGCGAGCAGCTCACGCTGGCCGAGCTCCGCTCCGCCCTGCGCAAGCAGGGGGTGGAGCGGATCACCGACTGCGCCAAGGTGGTGCTGGAGCCCGACGGGACGCTGAGCGTGCTGCGCACCGGCATCACGGTCCGCACGCCCGCCGAGCTGGCCCATCCCCAGGCGATCTACCGGGGCGGCTAGGCTACAGGTCGAAGCACCCCACGAAGAGCACCTCGTCGGCCCGCGCCCGGATCCGCTCCACCAGCGCCTCGGGCGGCCGCTCGTCGAGGTCGATGGCGCAGCTCGCCGCCTGCGCCTGCTCGAAGACGGTGTTGCGCACCTCCTCCACGTTGATGCCGCCCTCGCGGATGATCCCGAGCACGTTGGCGAGCACGCCCACCTTGTCGTAGTGGCGCACCACGAGCCGCGCCCGCGCCGGCGTGTGCTTCGCCACGTTGACGCAGTTGGGCACCTGCCCGGACCGGACGAACGCCGCCACGATCCGCACCGTCTCGCGCGCGATCGCCTCCTGCGCCTGCGCCGTCGACGCGCCGATGTGGTGCGTGCCGTACACGTTCGGCAGCCTGGCCAGCTCGGACGAGAACTCGGCCTGCCCCTTCTCCGGCTCGCCGGCGAAGACGTCGGTGCCGACGCGCAGCCGCCCGGCCTTGGCCAGCTCGAGCAGCGCCTCCTGGTCGACCAGCTCGGCCCGCGCCGTGTTGACGAGCGCCGCCCCGGGGCGCAGCGCCTCCAGCACCGCCCGCGAGACCGCGCCGCGCGTCTCCTTGGTGAGCGGCAGGTGGAGCGAGAGGACGTCGGCCGCCCGCGCCAGGGCCAGGAGGTCGGGCGCCCGCTCCACGCCGAGCGCCTTGGCCCCGGCGTCGTCGAGCGACCGCGACCAGGCCACCACCCGCATCCCGAGCGCCCTGGCCCGCGCCACCACCTCGCGCCCGATCGAGCCGAGGCCGGCCACCGCCAGCGTCCGGCCGAGGAGCCCGTCCGCCTCCGAGAAGCGCTTCTTGTCCCAGCGCCCCTGGCGCAGCGCCTCGACGTTGTCGGGGATGCGCCGGTCGAGCGCGATGACGAGGCCGATGGCCAGCTCGGCCACCGCCACCGAGTTCTGCCCGGGGCAGTTGGTGACGTAGACGCCCCGCTTCGACGCGGCCGCCACGTCGATGGTGTTCACCCCGGCCCCGGCGCGCACCACGAGCGACAGCGCGGGCGCCCGCTCGAAGACCTCGGCCGTCACCTGCTTCGAGCGGACCACCAGGATCGAGGCGGCGGCGGCGGCCTCGGGCAGATCCTTCGCCGACACGTCGGCGCGGTGCTCCACCTCGAGCCCGAGCGCGGCGAGATCGGCCAGCCGCTCCTTGGGGAATGCGTCGGCGACGAGGATCCGCATGGCGACCTCCTGAGCTGGTCCGGCCCTCTCTTACGCCTCCCCCCGGCGGAGGCATAGGGCTCGAGAAGGGGCGGCCCGACGCCACCGGGCGGCCGGTGTGGGTGCCGGTGGCTGGCGCGGCGCCGAGGAGCCGCGCCACCCGGCTACCGGACGCCGACGGCCAGGGACGGGGCCGTGGCGGACCCGGCGGTCCGCACGTAGAAGTCGCTCCCCCACGCGAGCTGCCCGCCGTACGTGGCGTCTCCGGGGCGCGTCACCGCGCCGGCGCCGTCGAGCAGGAGCTGGAAGCCGGCGGGCAGGGGGTTCGGCCCGAGGCTGGAGACGTAGGAGAGGAAGGTCACGTTCCCGGCCGCGTCGACGCCCAGCTCGCCGCGGTTCCAGGTCGGGGTCGGCCCGCCGGCCGCGGTGCTGGTGACGACGTGCACGTCGTAGCGTCCGGCCAGGTCGCCGGCGGCGTGGCCCCGGCCCGAGCGGATCACCACCCTGAACGCGTAGGACGGGGCGGTCGGGTCGCCGGTCGTGTCGACCAGGAAGATGGCCTTCTTGTCGGTGGTCATGAGGCCGTGCAGGTCGGGCGCCAGCCCGACGCGCCCCGCGGCGTCCACGGCCAGCGCGCCGACGGCGCCCGGCGGCGACGCGTTGCCGAGCGAGTCGAGCGAGGCGCTCACCGTGAGCAGGCCGGCGGCGTCGGTCGAGCCGGCGCCGCGCTCCCAGCGGGCGGCCGCCCCGGAGTGGACGGCGTGGTAGGTGAACGGGAAGCTCGCCACGTCGGCGGCCGTGTAGGTCACGCCCGCCACCCGCTTGCGCCAGACCCAGAGGTTCGGGCTCGGCGCCGTGTCCGACTCGGTGTCGGTGGCGAAGACGAGGGTCTTCGACGCGGCCATGCGGCCGCGGAAGGAGGCGCTGCCGTCGGCGCCGCCGAGGAGCACCGTCCCCGCCACGTCGATTGTCGCCCGGAGGTCGAAGCCGGGCGCCGGCAGCGCCGTCGAGCCGCTCTCGTCGAGGAAGTCGAGCACGGTCACCTGCCCGGCCGCATCGACGCCCACGAGCACGCGCGCCCAGCCGGCGAAGGCGCCCGCGCCGAACTGCAGCACGTCCCACTGGCCGGCCAGGTCGGCCTGGGCGAAGGCCGGGCGGCCGGCGACCGTGAAGGCGCGCGCCTCGTCCGACGGCGTCCCCTCCCCGCTCGGGCCGATGGCGGCGACGACCACGAACCAGGCCTGGTCGTTGGCGAGGCCGGTGACCACCGCCGGGCTCGCGCTCACTGGCACGCGGGCGCCGGTCGAGGCGGAGACGTTGGAGGCGCTGCCCAGGTAGACGGCGTAGGAGGTGGCGCCGGCGGACGGGGGCCAGGCGACGGTCACCTGGCCGTCGCCGCCGGCGGCGGCCACCACCGCGGGCGGAGGCGGCGGCGGCGTGGCGCTCGGCGTGCAGCTCGCCTCGAGCGACGCCACCCCCTCGCCGTTCGGGCTGACGCCCGCGACGGCGAAGTAGACGGTCGTGCCGTTGGCGAGCCCCGTCACCACCGCCGGGCTGACAGCCCCGACCAGCTTGGTGCCGCTCGACCGGGCCGCCCCGGCCGCCGTCGACCAGTAGAGGTCGTAGGAGGCGCCGCCGGGCGTCGGGCTCCAGGAGCCGGTCGCCGGGCCGTCGCCCGGCACGGCCCGCAGTCCCCGCGGCGCCGGCGGCGTGAGCGAGGTGGCCGGCGTCACCGACCGCTCGACCGACTCGGCGCTCTCGCCGCCCGGTCCGACCGCGGTGACGACGACGTGGTAGGTGGTGCCGTTCGCGAGCCCGAGGACGACCCGCGGCGGGCTGGCGACGCCGGTGATGGGCGTGCCGGTCGCGCGGGTCACGCCGGCCGCCGTGCCGACGTAGACGGTGTAGCTCGTGGCGCCGGGCGACGGCGTCCAGTCGAGCGTCGCCTGGCCGACGCCGGCGCTGGCGACGAGCGCCGCGGGCGCCGCCGGCGGAGGCGGCTTCGGGCTGCTCGACGACGACCCGCCACAGCCGGCGGCCCAGAGCGACAGCCACACCAGGCCGAGGACCTTCGAACGAAACTCGCGCATGGCTCCCCCCATCGCCCGCGAGCACCTGCAGGGCGCATCGAGCGGACCGGCGCCCGCGCGCGGACCCCGCCATTGTCACGCGGCGGCGCCGCGCCGGCTCCCTCGCCCCACGGGGTCCACCCAGTGCCCGGCCCCGGGCGGGGCCAGCCCGGCGCCGCTCCGTTCGCGGACCGGCCCGCGACGGGCGGCCCGGGGCGGTAAGATCCACCGCCGGGAGAGCGGTCATGGGCGCGACCTACGCGGGCGGACGGATCGAGGTGGTGGAGGGGGACATCACGCGGCTCGACGTCGACGCCATCGTCAACGCCGCCAACGAGTCGCTGCTCGGCGGCGGCGGCGTGGACGGCGCCATCCACCGGGCGGCCGGGCCGGAGCTGCTCGCCGAGTGCCGCACGCTCGGCGGCTGCCCCACCGGCGAGGCGCGCGTCACGCGCGGCTACCGGCTGCCGGCGCGCCACGTCATCCACACGGTGGGGCCGGTCTGGCGGGGCGGCGAGGCCGGCGAGGACGGCCTCCTCGCGAGCTGCTACCGCGAGTGCCTGCGCCTCGCCCGCGAGGGCGGGCTCGCCTCGGTCGCCTTCCCGGCCATCTCCACCGGCGTCTACGCCTTCCCCAAGGAGCGGGCCTGCGCCATCGCCGTGCGGGAGGTCTCCGCCGCGCTCCGCGCCGGTGCGCTGCCGCGGCGCGTGGTCTTCTGCTGCTTCGGCGCCGAGGACCGGGCGCGCTACGAGGCGGCCTGCGCGAGGCTGGCGGCCTCGTGAAGCGCGGCCCCGGGCCGGGCGCGGCCGCGCGCCGGGAAGGGCGGGCCCGCCCGGGCTGTTCACGAGGCCGGGTGGCCGGTATCTTCGCCCCGTCTCCGCTTCCCGTCGCAGGCTTCCCGCGCAGCTGGAGGGTGCATGAACCCGGACATCCGGGCCGTCTCGGACGAGGTGCAGCGCCAGTCGGCCTTCGTCGACGCGCTCGTCGCCGAGACCGGCAAGGTCATCGTCGGCCAGCGCTACCTGGTCGAGCGGGCCCTCATCGGCCTGCTCACCGGCGGCCACGTGCTCGTCGAGGGCGTCCCCGGCCTCGCCAAGACGCTCGCCGTGAAGACGCTGGCCGACGCCGTCGACTGCGCCTTCAGCCGCGTCCAGTTCACCCCCGACCTGCTCCCGGCCGACGTGGTCGGCACGCAGGTCTACGACCCGCGCAGCCAGACCTTCTCGGTGAAGAAGGGGCCGGTCTTCGCCAATGTGGTGCTGGCCGACGAGGTGAACCGCGCCCCGGCCAAGGTCCAGTCGGCCCTGCTCGAGGCGATGCAGGAGCGCCAGGTCACCATCGGCGACCAGACCTTCAAGCTGCCCGACCCCTTCATCGTCCTCGCCACGCAGAACCCCATCGAGCAGGAGGGGACCTACCCGCTGCCCGAGGCGCAGGTCGACCGCTTCATGCTGAAGGTGAAGGTCGGCTACCCGACGCGCGAGGAGGAGCGGGCCATCCTCGACCGCATGGCGACGCCCGAGCCGCCGCGCGCCTCGAAGGTGGTCGGCCCCTCCGACCTGGCCGCGGCCCGCGCCGTGGTCCACAAGCTCTACATGGACGACCGGGTGAAGGACTACGTCGTCAACCTGGTCTTCGCCACGCGCGACCCGCGCGGCCACGGCCTCGCCGACCTGGTGCCGCTCGTCGAGTACGGCGCCAGCCCGCGCGCCACCATCTTCCTCACGCTCGCCGCCCGCGCCCACGCCTTCCTGCGCCGCCGCGCCTTCGTCACCCCGGAGGACGTGAAGGCGGTGGCCTACGACGTGCTGCGCCACCGCATCACGCTCACCTACGAGGCGGAGGCCGAGGAGGTGACACCGGAGAAGGTGGTCTCCCGCGTGCTCGACCGGATCGAGGTCCCGTAGCCGCCGCGATGATCGCCCGGCCGCGACCGGCCCGGCGGACCGCATGAACGCCCGCGAGCTCATCCAGCGCATCCGGCGCATCGAGATCACGACCCGCCGCGCCGTGGAGGACACGCTCGGCGGCCAGTACCACTCCGTCTTCAAGGGGCGGGGCATGGACTTCAGCGAGGTCCGCCCCTACGCGCCGGGCGACGAGGTGCGCGCCATCGACTGGAACGTCTCGGCCCGCACCGGCCACCTGCACGTGAAGCGCTTCGTCGAGGAGCGCGAGCTCACCGTGATGGTGCTGTGCGACCTCTCCGCCTCGGCCGACTTCGGCTCGGGGGCGCGCACCAAGGCCGAGGTGGCGGCCGAGATCGCCGCCCTGCTCGCCTTCTCGGCGGTGCAGAACGGCGACCGGGTGGGGCTGCTCCTCTTCACCGACGAGGTGGAGAAGCTGGTGCCGCCGCGCAAGGGGCGCCGCCACGCGCTGCGGCTCGTCTCCGAGATCCTCCAGTTCCGGCCGAGGAGCCCGCGCACCGACCTCGGCGCCGCGCTCTCCCTCCTGCGCCGCGCCCTGCGCCGGCGCACCGTCGCCTTCGTCCTCTCCGACTTCCTCGACGACCAGGCCCGGTTCGAGCGGCCGCTCCAGGTGGCGGCCCGCAAGCACGACGTCGTCCCCATCCGCATCGAGGACGCGCTCGAGCGCGCGCTGCCCGCGGCCGGCCTCGCCCTGCTCGAGGACCCGGAGACCGGCCGCACCGTTCGGGTCGACCTCTCCGATCCCACGGTCCAGGCCCGGCTGGCCGCCGAGACCGCCGCCGCCGACGCCCGGCTCGGCCGGCTCTTCGCGAAGCTCGAGCTCGACCACGCCACGGTGCGCGCCGACGACGCCGACTACGTGAAGCCGCTCCTCGCCTTCTTCCAGGCGCGCGCCCGGAGGCTCGGGTGACCGTCGCGCTCGCCCTCCTCCTCCTCGCCGCGGCCGAGCCGGCACCGGCCGCCGCCGAGGCCGCGCCCGCCCTCCCGCCGGCGTCGCCCCGCGCCGTCCACACCCGCCTCTCGACCAACCAGCCGCGCCTCGGCGCCCCCTTCGACTACGACATCGCGGTCCGCCACGACCGGGCCGAGCGCTGGAGCGCCCCCGCCGACCCGAAGCTCGCGCCCTTCCGCGCCGCCGCCGAGGGCTGCCGCCGCGCCGACGAGGGGGAGGACGTCGTCACCACCTGCCGCTACCGGCTCTCCCTCTTCGAGCTCGGCGCGCGCGACGTGCCGCCGGTCCGGCTCGAGGTGGCGACGCCCGCCGGTCCCCGCGCCTTCGAGGTGAAGGGGCCGCGCGTCGAGGCGGCTGGCGTCATCGACCCGGCGGCGCCGGAGGGGGAGCTCGAGCTCCGCCCGCCCGCCCCGCCGGCCCCGCTCCTCGTGCGGAGCTGGCGGCTCGTCTGGTGGGCGGTGGGCGCCGCCGCCTCCGTCCTCGCGGCCGTCCTCGCCTGGCGAGCCTGGCGCGGCCGGGCCCGGCGCGCCGCCGAGCCGCCCCCGCCCGTCCCGGCCGACGTCCGCTTCGCCCGCCGGCTCGACGCCCTCGAGGCGGAGCGGCTCGCCGAGCAGGGGCGCGCCCGCGAGCACTTCATCCGGCTCTCCGAGGCGGTGCGCGAGTACCTGGGCGCCGTCACCGGCGTGAACGCGCTCGACCTCACCACCGGCGAGCTGCTCGACGCACTCGCCGCCGGGGGCGACCCGCGGCTCGACCTGCCGGCGCTGCGCCAGTTCGCCGAGACGGCCGACCTCGTCAAGTTCGCCCGGGCGCCGGCCGGCGGGTACGAGTGCCAGGCGGCCCTCGGCTTCGCGCGCGCCCTCCTCGCCCGCACGCGCCCGCCGCCCGCGACCGCGCCGGCGGCGCCCGAGGTCCGGCCGTGACCCCGGAGGTCCTCCAGCTCGCCCGCCCCTGGGCGCTCCTCCTCCTGCTCGCCGTCCCGCTCGCCGCGGCCGCGCTCTGGCTCGACCGCCGCCGCGCCCCGCGGCTCCGCCACCCGCGCGCCGCCGCCATCGGCGCCGCCGGCCGGGGGATCGTGGCCCGGCTCTGGTGGCTGCCGCAGGCGCTCGTCGTCGCCGGCCTGGCGCTCGCCGCCCTGGCCCTCGCCCGGCCGCAGACCCACGAGCGCGAGCCGGAGCGGCAGAGCGTCGAGGGGATCGACATCGTCATCGCCCTCGACCTCTCCACCTCGATGAAGGCGGCCGACTTCAAGCCGCAGAACCGGCTCCACGTCGCCAAGGAGGTGCTGAAGGACTTCATCGGCCGGCGCCGCACCGACCGGATCGGCCTCGTGGTCTTCGCCGGCGACGCCTACACCCAGGCGCCGCTGACGCTCGACTACGGCATCCTGCGCGCCCTGGTGGACCAGCTCCGCTTCGGCGTCATCGAGGACGGCACGGCCATCGGCAACGCCATCGCCACCGCCGTCAACCGGCTGCGCGAGTCGGACGCGAAGTCGAAGGTGGTCATCCTCATCACCGACGGCGACTCGAACGCCGGCCAGATCTCGCCGCGCGAGGCGGCCGAGATCGCCCGGACCCTGGGGGTGCGCGTCTTCCCCATCCTGGTGGGCACCGGCGGCCTCGTCCCCTACCCGGTCGGCACCGACCTCTTCGGCCAGACGGTCTACGAGCCGCGCCCCTTCCCCGTGAACCCGGAGCTGCTGCAGGAGATCGCCCGGGTGACGGGCGGCGCCTACGCCAACGCCAACGACAAGGCGGAGCTGGAGCGCGGGCTGCAAGGGGTGCTCGACCGGATGGAGAAGACGCGCATCTTCGAGGCGACCGCGGCGCCGCGCGTGGCCGAGCTCTTCCCGCGGCTGCTCGGCCCGGCCTTCTGGCTCGCCGCCCTGGGGCTCCTGCTCGGCCTGACGCGCTTCCGGAGCTTCCCGTGACGCCGGCCGCGCCGCTCTCCTTCCAGGTGCTGGGCGCGCCGGCCCGGCTCCACTCGCCCGAGGCGCTCTGGCTCCTCCTCGCCGTCGTGGCGCTCGGCGCGGTGGGCGCCGTCCAGCTCGCCCGGCGCCGCGCCCTCCTCGCGCGGACCGCCGGCCCGCAGGCGGCCCGCGTCGCCCCGCAGGCCAACCTCGTCCGCCCGGCCGGCCGGCTCGGCCTCTCGCTCACCGGCCTCGCGCTCCTGGCGCTGGCGCTCGCCCGGCCGCAGTGCGGCACGCGCACCGAGCTCGCCAAGCGGTACGGCGTCGACGTGGTGGTGGCGCTCGACGTGTCGCGCTCGATGCGGGCGCAGGACGTGAAGCCGGACCGGCTCTCCCGCGCCAAGCTCGAGGTGGGCGCGCTCGTCGACCAGCTCGCGGGCGACCGGATCGGCCTCGTGGTCTTCGCCGGCGAGGCCTTCGTCCAGTGCCCGCTCACGAGCGACGCCGAGGCGGCCCGGCTCTTCCTGCGCGCCGTCTCGCCCGAGAGCGTGCCGCAGCAGGGCTCCGACCTCGGCAACGCGCTCCTCGGCGCGCGCGAGGTGCTCGAGGCGGCCGAGGCCGGCTCGGCCCGCTCCAAGGTGGTGCTGCTCGTCTCCGACGGCGAGGACCACGAGGGCGGCGCCGTCGAGGCGGCGCGCCAGCTCGGCGAGGCGGGCGTCCGCGTCTTCGCGCTCGGCGTCGGCACGCCGGAGGGGGCGCCGATCCCGGTGGTCGACGCCGCCGGCCGCGTCACCGGCTGGGCGCGCGACAAGCGCGGCGAGCCGGTGCTCACCCGGCTCGACCAGGCCACGCTCCGCGCCGTCGCCGAGAAGGGGGGCGGCCGGCTCCTCGAGCTCGGCTCGCCCGACCGCGGCCCGGCCGCCTTCCGCGCCGCGCTCGACGCCCTGCAGAAGGGGGAGCTCGAGAGCCGGCTCACCGTCGAGTACGAGGACCGCTACGCCCTCTTCGCCTTCCCCGGCTTCCTCGCCCTGCTCGCCGGGCTGCTGGTGCCCGAGGCCCGGCCGCGCCGCCCGCGCGACGAGGAGGAGGCCGCGTGACGCGCCGGCTCGCCCCGCTCGCCGCGCTCCTCCTCGCCGGCTTCTCGCCGCTCGAGGCGGAGGAGCCGCGCGTGCGCGAGGGGAACGAGCAGCTCACGGCCGGCCAGGCGCAGCGGGCGCTCGAGCGGTACGACGCCGCCGAGCAGGCCGCCGGCCAGCACCCCGAGATCGACTACGACCGCGGCAACGCGCTCGACGCCCTCGGCCGCCACGACGAGGCGAAGGCCGCCTGGGGCCGCGCCGCCGAGCGGGACGCGAAGGGGCCGCTCGCCTCCCGCGCCCTGCAGAACCTCGGGAACGCGCTCGCGGCGCAGGGCGACCGTGAAGGGGCCGTGAAGGCTTATTCGGACGCCTTGACGCGCGACCCGTCGAACGAGG
>DASTGK010000220.1:0-2024 GCA_035719085.1 Anaeromyxobacteraceae bacterium | reverse complement strand
GGCCGCTTGCGCCGCCCGCCCCGGCGCGGCGAGAGTCGGGCCATGTCCTTCACGGTCCTCGCCGGCCTCGGCGTCGCGGTGCTGCTCCTCGTCGCCATCCCCGTGCTGCTCGCCTGGAGCGCCAGCCGGCGCCGGCTGCGCGTGGCGCGGGTGGACGGCGCCGCGGTGCTGCGGATGCCGCGCGGCCACAACGCCATCCTCGCCACCATCGCCATCCTCCCCTGCGCCGCCATCGCCGTCGTGGCCCTCTTCGTCGCCTGGGCCCCCGGCGCCGAGTCGAGCGGCTGGATCCTGGCCGGCTTCATGGGGCTCCTCGGCCTCGCGAGCGGCGGCTACCTGCTGGCGCTCGAGGCGCGCGGCTGCATCCGCGTCGACGAGGCGGCCATCGAGAAGGTGGGCGCCTTCACGCGCCGTCGCTCCGCCTGGGCCGACGTGGCCAAGGTGACCTTCAACCCGGTGAACAACTGGTTCTTCCTGACGCTCCCGGGCGGCGCGCGGCTCTACGTGGTCGAGGGGCTCGACGGCATCGCCGACTTCGCCGACCTGGCCCTGCGCCACCTGCCGGCCGCGGTGCTGAAGGCGAGCCCCGAGGCGGAGGAGGCGCTGCGGGAGCTGGCGGCGAGCTGAGCCGTCGCTAACGCCCCGCGCCCGGCTCGCCCGCCACGAGCTCCACGAGCCCCGCCTCGGCCAGCCGCGAGAGCGCCTTCAGCACGTCGAGCTCCTCGAGCGGCGCGATCTGGACGAGCTGCCGGACGGTGCGGCGGCCGTCGCAGCGCGAGAGCAAATACTTGTCGACGCTGGAGCGGCGCAGCCCGGCGATCTCGGCCGGCGTCACCAGGGGGCGCGGCACGCGGGGCGGCTCGAGCAGCGCCGCCCGCAGCCCCTCGCCCAGGCGGCGGCTGGCCTCGGCGAGCAGCAGGCGCGCCGGCTCGGAGGCGGGGGCGAGCTCGACCGCCATGGCGGCCACCTGCTCGGCCTCGGCGGCCCGCCCGCCGGCGAGGAGCGCGCGCGCCCGGTCGACCAGCTCGCCCGCGTCGACCGGCGCCTCCGTGCCGCCGAGGACGCGCGCCGGCGCCGGCCGGACGATCCCCTGCCGCGCCAGCGCGTAGAGCCGCTGGTACAGGTGGAAGTCGGTGGCGTGCAGCGCCAGGCCGATCTCGTCGATGGAGAGGCCGTCGCGGGCGAGCGCCAGGAGCCGGCCGTCCACCGTGCCCGGCGCGAGGCCGGGCGGGACGCGCGCCTCGTCCACCTCGAGCGCCGCCGCGCCGCTCGGGAACTCGCCGCGGAAGGCGCTCCAGGCGGTGGCGCGGAACTCCGCCTCCTCGACCAGGCCGGCGAGCGGCACCGCCGCGTCGAGCGGATCGGGGGGCGGCGGCGGCGCGTCGTCGAAGGTGAAGAAGCCCGAGCCCCAGCGGAAGACGTCGAGCGCCGTCTCGCGCACCTTGATGGCGAGCGCCTCGCGCACCGTCTCCGGCGTCACCAGGCCGGCCGCGACGAGCACCTGGCCGAGCCGCACCCCGCTGCCCTCCTGCGCCTGGAAGGCCCGCTGCAGCTCCTCCTCGCCCAGGTGGCCGAAGTTGATGAGGAGCTGGCCGAGGTGCTCGCGCGGGTCGTTGGACGAGGCGCCGACCGCCACGCCGTCGGCGAGGAGCAGCGTCTTGCGCACCGTGCCGCGCTCGAAGGTGAGGGCGCCGCCGAGCCGCCGGCTGCCCAGGAGCCCGAGCAGGTCCGGCAGCGGCAGGACCGCGAAGCTCCCCATGAGGCCGCGCATCGCACGGCGAGTGTCGCGCGGATGGCGGGTGGCGGCAAGGCGCGCCTCCGTGCGATAAACCCGCTCCCATGGAGACGAAGCCGAAGCCCACCGCGCCGAGGCCGGTCCTCGGGCTCGTCGCGCTCGCCGGCGCCGCCCTGGTGGCGGTGCTCGCCTGGAAGGCCTGGGAGGTGACGCGCGAGGCCGACGCGCTCGCCCGCCCGCCCGCCGCGCCCGCCACGCCGCTCGTGCTGGCGCCGCCGCCCGCCGCCCC
>DASTGK010000219.1:0-5118 GCA_035719085.1 Anaeromyxobacteraceae bacterium | reverse complement strand
GAGGGCGGCGGCGACGGTGTCGAGCGTGGCCGGGGTGCTCGCCTGCGTGTAGGTCTTGCTCCCAACGAAGGAGGTCGTGGTGTAGACGGCGGTGCAGGTGACGCTGAGCGTCCCGGCCGCCGCCGGCGTGGCCCAGGAGACCGCGCCCTGGAGGATGCTGCAGGTCCCGGTGCCGGCGGAGCAGGTGCCGGTGGTCGAGCCGGTGAGCTGCGCCGGCGTCGCGGTGCCGCCGCTGACGGTCACGTCGATCCGGTCGATGGAGGTCGAGCCCAGCATCCCGGAGGCGGGTGCCTCGGCGTAGCAGCTCACCGGCACCGAGGCGCCGGCCGAGACCGGCGTCGTGGCGGGCGTCACCGTGGCCGTCACCGTCACGGCGGCGAGCGCGGAGAGCGGCAGGGAGGAGACGAGCGCAACCAATGCGTAGCGAAGGGACCCGAGCCTCATGTCGCAGCCTCCATGCACGGGGCGGGCCCCGCCGACATCATCGATGTGAAAGGACTTTCCCGACACGGGAGCCCTGTGGCTCCGCGCCTCTTTGGCGGCGGATGTCGTTCGTTTCGAGAGGCCGGGATCGTCCGACTGGGGGATTTCACGCACCCCCGCGGCAATTGACTCAGGTCCACTCCCGAGCCCTCCCTTGACCGAGGCACGCCCTCTCCGACTCCCGGTCCTGGTCGCCGCGAAAAACCTGCGGGGCGCCGCAGCCGCGTCGCCCGCTTGATCCCCGTCAACCTTCGAAGGCCCACGCCTCATCGCCCCGGCGACTCGCGGTGCCGGCATGCGGTCACACCACACCGGCGCACCGTCACGCTGCGTGAGGAGCCCGTCGACGCTGGGTCCGCTGGGCCGACCCGGGGTGCCAGACGACCGCCGGCGCCAGGCCGCGCGCTTCCGCCTCGGGCGGACTCCCGAGGCGCCCCTCCGGCGGCGGCGCCTCTCGACTCCGGGTGCGGCCACGCCCAGCTCGGTCCCGGCGCCCGCCGGCGCCACGGACTCTTTCCTGGCCCCCTGGGTATTCGCCCCAATTTCGCAATCCATCCGATTGCGAGACATTGACGCCAGAAAGGACACACCACATGGCCACCACGCACCTCGGCACCCAGGCAGTCCCGTCCGGCTACTACCTCAACGCCTCCCGCTGGGCCATCGAGCCCGTCGCGACCGACGGCGGCCGCCTCCCGGCCGGCCCCGGCACCTGGCGGCGCATCCCCACCGCGCTCGCGCTGCTGGCGACGCCGGTGCTCGGCCTCGCCTTCCTCATGTTCCTCCCGCTCATCGGCATCCTGCTGACGCTGCAGGCCGCCGTCTCCCCGCTCGCCGGCCTGGTCCACGGCTCGGCCGCCGGCATGGCCGCCACCATGAGCCCCGGCTGGCAGCCCGGCGAGGCCCACCTGACCGGCAAGCGCGCGGAGCGCGACGCGGTCGAGGCGCAGGGGCCGCCGGCCGAGGCCGACGAGGAGCTGGAGGCGCTGCAGCGGGAGATCGAGCGCCGGCGCAGGTCCTAGCAGCCCGACCGACGCAATCACAGCGCACCACTTTCGAACAGACCACGAGCACACGGAGTCCATCATGGCGACCTACAGCGGCAACTCGAACGTCGGCGGCGGCTACTACCTCTCCACCCGGTCCTGGAACGTCGAGGTCGTCGGCGAGCAGGGCGGCACCCTCCCCGGCCCCGCGTCGGCGAAGTACGTCGGCGTCCCCTTCCCCCTGCTCTTCGTCGTCGTCCCGGTCATCGGGCTGGCGTTCCTGATGTTCCTCCCCTTCATCGGCTTCGCGCTCTTCGGCTGGGCCGTGGCGCGCCGCATCACCGGCCACGTCGCCGAGGGGGCCACCGAGCTGGCCGCCACCGTGGCGCCCGACCTGGCGACCGGCGCCGCCTACCTGACCGGCGAGGAGGGCGAGGCGAAGCCGGCCGAGAAGGTGACGAAGGAGATCGAGGCGCTGGAGAAGGAGATCGAGGGGAAGAGGAAGTAGCTCCTCGCCCAGAGCGGCGAGTGCGGAGGGCCGGTGGCCGCGAGGCCGCCGGCCCCTTCTGCGTCCAAGCTCACTGATCGACGCGGATCACGCCGCGCTTGATGGCGAACCTCACCAGCTCGGTGCGGTTGTGCAGCGCCAGCTTCTCCATGACGTGCTCGCGGTGGGTCATGGCGGTCTTGACGCTGATGCCGAGCACCTCGGCCACCTCCTTGTTGCTCTTCCCCTCGGCCACCAGCTTCAGCACCTGCTTCTCGCGATCGGTGAGCGCCTCGTAGGGATCGGCCTCGCCCGGCGCCACCGGGCCGCCGGCCTCGGACATGGCGGTGCGGGCCACCTCCGGGTCGAGCACCAGGCCGCCCTTGTGCACGGCGCGGATGGCCCCGGCCAGCTCGGCCCCGGCGCTCTTCTTGAGCACGTAGCCCGACACCCCGGCCTTGAGCAGCCGCCGCACGTACTCCCGATCCTCGTACTGCGAGAGGATGAGGATCCGGGCCCGGCGCCCCAGCTTCTTCAGCTCCAGGCTCGCCTCGATGCCGCCCAGCCCCGGCATGGCGATGTCCATGAGGACCACGTCGGGGTCGAGCCGCCCGACGGCGGCGATCGCCTCCTGCCCGTCCGAGGCCTCGCCCACCACCTCGAGGTCGTCGTGCGCCGAGAGCAGCGCCCGCACCCCCTCGCGCAGGATGGCGTGGTCGTCGACGATGAGGATCCGGATCTTGCTCATGCGGCCTCCACGGGCAGCGGGATGCGCACCTCGACGCGGGTGCCGGCGCCGGGCGACGAGTCGATGGCGGCGCGGCCGCCGAGCAGCTCGGCCCGCTCGACGATGCCGAGGAGCCCCCAGTGCGGCCGCCCCTCGCGCTGCTGCACCGCCGCGAGGTCGAAGCCGCGGCCGTCGTCCTCGACGTCCACCAGGATCTCGCCCCCCTCTTCGGCCACCTCGACGAGCGCGTGCGTGGCCTGGGCGTGGCGGGCCACGTTGCTGATGGCCTCCTGGCAGAGCCGGAAGAGCGCCGTCTCCAGCTCGGGCGGCAGGCGCCGCAGCTCGCCGAACTCGCAGCGGACCGAGACGCCGCGCGGGCCGAGCGTCCGCTCGGCGTACCAGCGGATGGCCGAGAGGAGCCCCAGGTCGTCGAGCACCGACGGGCGCAGGTCGAGGATGAGCCGGTGGACGTCGTCGAGCGCCCGGGTGGCGAGCGCCTTCACCTCGTCGAGCCCCGGCGCCCCGCCGCCCCGGATGGCCTCGGCCGCCCGGTCGATGCGCATGAGGAGCACCGCCAGCGCCTGCGTGGTCTCGTCGTGGAGCTCGCGCGCCACCCTCTTGCGCTCGTCCTCCTGCGCCGTGATCACCTTGCGCAGGAGCTGGCCGCGCGCCTCCTCTCGCTCGCGCAGCGCCGCGTTGGCCTCGGCCAGCTCGCGGGTGCGCTCGGCCACCCGCCCCTCCAGCGCCTCGTTGGCCTTCTCGACCCGCTCCAGCAGCTCCTTCAGGTTGCGCCGCATCCGGTCGAGCGCCTGGCCGAGCTGGCCCACCTCGTCCTCGCCCAGCGCCGGGATGGGCCAGGCCAGCTCGCCCGAGGCGATGCGCTCGGCCTCGGCGGTGAGCACCGCCACCGGCTGCGTCACGCTGCGCGAGGCGCCCCAGGCGAAGGCGCCGGCCAGCGCCATCTGCACGGTGAGCACGCCGGCCACCGCCAGCCAGGGGACCGCCCCCTCCGTCGGCAGCGCCTCGTCGGCCGCCTGGCGCACCACCACCCCCCACGGCGCGCTGGCGAGCGGCGCGAAGGTGACGAGGACGGTCTCGGTGAGGGGCTCCGCCGAGCCGGCCCGGCAGTCGCCGGAGCGCACCGAGGCGGTCCGCTTCTCGCGCAGGAGCGACACGAGCTGGGCGGCGCACTCGGCCCGGCCGCCGGTGCGGCGCGGCTCGGACGAGGCGACGATCACGCCCTGCGCGTCGACCAGGTCGGCGACGCCGGTCTGGTCGTGCCGCAGGAGCTTCAGCATCCGGTCGAAGCCGCGCCGGCCCGGGTCGAAGGTGCCGCCGGCCACGCCCACCACGCTGCCGGCGTAGTCGCGCACCGGGACGAGCTCGTGGACCATGGCGCCGCGCGCGTCCACCACCAGGCCGGAGAGGCGCGGCAGGCCGCTCCGCAGCACCTCCTCGACGAGCGGGATGGCGGCGTGCGGGGCGGCGGAGGTGCGGCCGCGGGGCTCCTCCGCCAGCACCGTGCGCTGCGTGTCGAGCAGGTAGACCGCCTCGCGGTGGCGGAAGTGGGCGAAGGCCTCGCGCACCGACCGCTCGATCTGCGGCTCGTCGGGCGTGCCGAGGTGCGGGCCGACGCTGGCGCCGAGCCGCTGCAGCAGCTCGAGATCGCCGGTCAGCTCCTGGTCGAAGTGCGCGGCCACCGAGGCCGCCGCCGCCACCCGCCCGGCCAGCACCCGCTCGTCGAGGGCGTGCAGCCAGTACCAGCCGACCGCGGCCATGAGCACGAACGGGAAGAAGATGCCGATGGCCATGAGCAGGTAGACGCGCGGGCGCAGCCCCAGCCGTCCCCCCTGCGGCGCCGCGGCCCCGGTCACGGCGCCCCCTGCCGGTGCGCGCTGCGGGCCATCCGGAAGAGCTCCTCCACGTCGCCCTGCGTCCGCAGGATCATGGCCCGGCCGTCGCGCTCCCAGCGCAGCTCCTCCCAGGCAGCGCCGTCGAGCAGCACGCGGGCGCGGACCGCCGGCCGGGCGCCCACGAGCGCCCGCGAGGCGCCGAGCTCCACCGGCTCGCCGAGGAGCTGCGGCGGGATGGGCGTGTTCGGCGCCACCGCCTGGACGAGCTCGACCGCCGGCCCGGCCCCGTCGCGCGCCGAGAGGCGCAGCGAGGCCCCGCCCGCCCCGCGCCGGCCGGCGACGCGCACCGTGGTTGGCGGCCAGGCGAGCCGCTCCGGGAAGTAGGACGGCAACGCCAGCCGCGCGCCGAGCCGCCGCTCCGCCTCGTCGACCGAGGCGACGGTGCGGGCGTCGGCCGTGTCGCCGGCGAGCCAGCCGGGGAGCGCGCCGAGCCCGGCGATCGCCACCGCCGTGGCGCCGGCCACCCAGGCCAGCACGGCCAGCAGCCGCGCCAGCTCGAGGCCCGTCGCGCGGGCACCCTGG
>DASTGK010000218.1:0-12581 GCA_035719085.1 Anaeromyxobacteraceae bacterium | reverse complement strand
CTCGAGGTGCTCCAGGCGCAGGGAGCGAGATAGAGGATGCCGTTCGACGAGAAAGCGATCGAGACGACGCGCGCGCACATGGAGGCCGACGACGCCGCCTCGCGCGGGCTGATGGCGGGCAAGCGCGCCCTCATCACCGGCGTCGCCAACGAGCGGAGCATCGCCTGGGCCATCGCGGAGGCCTTCCGCCGCCACGGCGCCGAGCTCGCCTTCACCTACCCGGGCGAGGCGATGGGCAAGCGGGTCATCCCGCTGGTCGAGACCCTGAAGCCGGCCGCCGTCCTCGACTGCGACGTCTCCTCCGACGCCGACATGGAGCGGACCTTCGCCGAGCTGAAGAAGGTCTGGCCGCAGTTCGACATCCTGGTCCACTCGATCGGCTACGCGCCGCGCGAGGCGCTGGCCGGCCGCTTCACCGACGTCACCTCCCGCGAGGTGTGGCGCATCACCATGGACGTCTCGGCCTACTCGCTCATCGGCCTCACCCGCGCCGCACGGCCGTTCATGCCGAAGGGCGGCAGCGTGGTCTGCCTGAGCTACTACGGCGCCGAGAAGGTGGTCTCCAACTACAACGTCATGGGCGTCGCCAAGGCGGCCCTCGAGGCCTCGACCCGCTACCTGGCCGAGGACCTGGGCCAGGAGAGCATCCGGGTGAACGCCATCAGCGCCGGCCCGCTCAAGACGCTGGCCGCCGCCGGCATCAAGGGCATGCGGACCATGCTCGGCGAGAACGCCGCCAAGACGCCGCTGCGCCGCAACATCAACCAGGAGGACGTGGCCCGCGCCGCGCTCTACCTGTGCAGCGACCTCGCCCAGAACGTCACCGGCGAGGTGCTCCACGTGGACGCCGGCCAGAACATCGTCGGCGTCGTCTCGATGGGCTGACGAAGACCGTCGCCGCCCGGCCGGACCCCGCGCCGCGCCCGCCCTCCGTGGCCGGCGCGGCGCCGCCGTCTCGGGGGGCTAGACGAACCGGCCGCGCCGCGGCGCCTCGCCGACGAACGGGTTGCCCCGCCGCTCGTCGCCGAGCGTGCCGCGCGGCCCGTGGCCGGGCAGGAAGGTGACGTCGTCGCCGAGCGGGAAGAGCCGCTCGCGGATGGAGCGCTCCAGCGCCGCGAGGTCGCCGCCCGGAAGGTCGGTCCGCCCCACCGAGCCGGCGAAGAGCGTGTCGCCGGTGAAGAGGAGCTTCTCCGAGGGGAAGAAGAGGCAGCAGGAGCCGGCGCTGTGGCCGGGGGTGTGGAGCAGCCGCCCCTCGACGCGGCCGACCTGGACCACCTCGCCGTCGGCGTGGTGCGCCGCGATCTCGGGCGGCGGCGCGGGCTCGAAGCCGAAGATCTCGGCCTGGCGCGGCAGCGCCTCGAGCCAGGGGGCGTCGGCGGCGTGGATGGTGATGGGCGCGCCGGTGGCGGCCCGCGCCTCGGCCGCGCCGGCGGCGTGATCGACGTGGCCGTGGGTGAGGAGGATGCGCCCGACGCGCCAGCCGGGCTCGAGGAGCGCGAGCACGCGCGGGACCTCGGCGCCCGGGTCGACGAGCAGCGCCTCGCCGGTCTCGCCGCACGCCACCGCGTAGGCGTTCATGGCGAACGGCCCGACCACCGCGCTGCGCACCACCAGCATGAGCGCCTCCTCGACCCGGAAGAAGGCGAAGGGCCGAAGGGTCGCCCCTCCGGCCCCGCCGGGTCAAGCGCGCGCGCCGCGGGCTACGTCGAGAAGGACGAGCCGCAGCCGCAGGTGTTCTTGGCGTTCGGGTTGTTGAACTTGAAGCCGGCGCCCTGCAGGCCCACCACGTAGTCGATGGTGACGCCCTGCAGGTACATCGAGCTCATCGAGTCGACGTAGAGCTTCACGCCGTTCTGCTCGACGGTGATGTCGCCCTCCTTGGCGTTCTGCTCGAAGTCCATCGAATACTGGAAGCCAGCGCAGCCGCCGCCCATCACGCCGACGCGGATGCCGTAGCCGGCGAGCCCCTCGCGCTGCATGGCGTCCTTCACCATCTCGACCGCCTTGTCGGTGAGGACGATGAAGTTGTCCATGCCGAGGTCGGTGGCGGCCGGGGCCGTGAGAGTCGTCGCGTCCATGTCGGTGTGTCTCCGTCCGGGGCGCGTCTGGCCCCTGCTTGATTCAGGGCAAGATACTAACAGGGGGACCTGGGCGCTTCAACGCGACGTGGGGCCCGGGATGGCGCCCCTTGGCGTGAGGCAAGACGGCGCAGAGTCACGGCTGGGGCGTCCGCACTCATCGAGACGGGCGCCCCACGTCGTCACCGCTCGAAGCGCGGATCGAGCAGCAGGGCGCGGGCCGCCACCCCGGCGTGGTCCGAGGGGTGGAGGCCGGCCGGCGTGAGCGCGGTCGCGCCGGTGCGGGCGATCGACCAGGGCAGGAGGCCGCCGCGCAGCCAGACGAGGTCGATGCGCGTCTCGAGCGCCCCGCTCCGCAGGTCCTCGGCGAAGCAGCAGGTCGGCCCCGGGTCCTCGGACCGCAGCAGCTCCCAGGCGTCGTGGAAGCCGGCGGCGCGCAGGAGGGCGTGGCTGGTGGTCGGGCCGCCGGGGAAGGCGTTGAAGTCGCCGGCCAGGATCACCGGCAGCGGCTCGTGCGCCAGGAGCGCCGCCAGCTCCTCGGCCTGCGCCATCTGGACGATGCCGAGAGGGCCCACCTCCTCCTCGAGGTGGGTGCCGACGAAGCGCAGCCACTCGCCCCGCACCTTCACCTCGGCCGAGGCCCACCCGCGCGGGATGGTGATGTCGAGCCCGGTGACGCCGGGCACCGAGAAGGTGGCCCGGGCCACGTAGTTGGCGGCCCGGGCGTCGCGCACCGGCAGATCGCCGCGCACCAGCACCACGTCGCGATCGGTGAGCCGCACGTCGAGCGCACGCACCGGCTGGCCCGTGGCCGGGTCGAGCTTCAGCGCGCAGAGCGTGCCGTCGAAGTTCTCGACCTGCGCGGCCACCCGGTACGGGGTGCCCCGCGCGGCCAGCTCCGCGGTGAGGATGGCGAGGTAGTCGAGCGCCACCTCCTCGGGCGGCACGAGGTGGCCCTGGCAGGCGAGGCCGGGGCCGAGCCGGTAGAGGGAGGCCTCCTGCAGCGCCACGAGGTCGGGCCGGATGGCGGCGATCTCGGCCGCCAGGGCGCGCGCCCGCGACGGGAAGTCGTTCGCCTGGACCGTCTCCCAGAGGGCGTCGGCGGTGACGGCGAGCGCCACCTCGCCCGGCACGCCCGGGATGGCGGGCGGGTTCATCACCTTGTTGATGTCGGCGCCCAGGTAGAGGTTGCGGGTCATCACCGTGACGAGCTTCTTGCCGCCGGCCATGCTCCAGGGCGGCGGGCCGCGCGGCGGCTCCGGCTGGCCGGGGATCGCCTGGGTCGACCCGTCCGGCAGGAGCGCGGCGTCGGCCCCCCCGGCCGGCTCCGCGGGCGTCGACTGCGAGGACGGCGCGCAGGCGAAGAGCGCCGCCGCGGCGGTGAGCGCGAGGCTCGAGCGCAGGTACGTCATCGGGTCCTCCCTCCCCAGGCCCGGACGGCTCCGCCCGGCCCGGGTGGCGTCCCGCGTCGCGGGGTGCCGAGGGGCCTGGTCCGGACAGTCTGGCCCTCGCGGCGGAGGTGGGGGCCGCGGGCAGGTGGGGTCGGGGCGAGGTGGCACCCCGGCGTGGGGCGTCACACGGCGCTAGGGGTGCCGCCCGGCGGTGACGCAGAGCTCCTTGAAGTACCAGCCCTGCACCAGATCCACGCCGAGCTCGTGCGCCAGCTGCAGGTCGGCCGCCGTCTCGACCCCCTCGAGCACCGTCCGCGCGCCCGTCTCGCGCGCCATGCGCGCCAGCGCCTGGACGATGGCGCGGCGGCGCGGCCGGCCGAGGCGGCGCAGCATGCTCCGGTCGAACTTGAGCACCTCCGCCTCGTCGAGCGACTCGAACGAGAGGAGGCTGTTGGCCGCGCCGACGTCGTCGAGGGCGATGCGCAGGCCGCGCGCCCGGAGCGCCGCCACGAAGCCGCGCGCCACCGTGGCGTCGGCGGCGTCCAGGTTCTCGATCACCTCGACGACCAGCTTGCCGGGCGCGCCGGCCACGAGGTCGAGCAGCGGGTTGTCGAGCGTCTCGCCCGCGGCGGCCCAGCTGTCCGGGTCGAGGTTGACGAAGAGCTCCACCCCCTGCGGCGCGTGGGCGACCTGGTGGCGCTTCACCGCCAGCTCCGCCTCGAGCAGGAGCGACGGCGACCCGTGCAGGAGCGCGAAGAGCGTGGCCGGCGAGACCGGCGTCCCGTCGGGCCGGGCGAAGCGGGCCAGCCCCTCGTAGCCGATCACCTGGCCGGTCTGGAGCGAGACCACCGGCTCGTAGACCGACCAGAAGAGCCCCTCCTGGAGGATGAGCCGCGCGCCCGAGAGGCCGTCGTCCGGCTCGTCCGGACCGGCGGCCGCGGCCGGGAGGACGGCGGGGAGGCCGGGCTCTTCGACGCGGGGTCGAGTGGAGGCTGGCACGCACTCCACGTTCACCCGCCCCACCGTCCGGGTCAATGCGGCGAAGTGGTGTCGGATGGTCGCGGGACAGTCCCTCGCCCGCGGCGAGTCGCCTCCGCTACCCGCTCGTCCGTCCGGCCAGCCGCCGCCCCCCGTCCACCGGCAGGATGGCGCCGGTCACGTAGGGCGCCTCGGCCAGGAAGCGGACCGCGGCGGCGACGTCCTCCGGCGTGCCGGCGCGGCCGAGCGGGATGCGCCGGGCCAGCTCGCGGCGGCGGGCGGCGCCGTAGGTCTCGGGCCAGAGGACGGTGCCCGGCGCCACGGCGTTGACGCGCACCCGGGGCGCGAGCTCGAGCGCCAGGCACTCGGTGAGCCGGGCCAGCGCCGCCTTGGAGGCGCAGTAGGCGGCGAAGCCCTTCCAGGCGACCAGGCCGCCGCCGACGTCGGCCACGTTGACCACCGCGCCGCCGGAGCGGCGCAGGAGGGGCGCCAGCGCCCGGGTGAGCAGCAGCGGCGCCCGGGCGTTCAGGTCGAGCTGGGCGTCGAAGGCGGCGGCGTCGGTCCGCTCGAGCGGGCGGGCCTCGAAGCCGGCGGCGCTGTTGACGAGGAGGTCGAGCCGGCCGAAGGCGCGCCGCAGCTGGGCGGCGAGGTCGTCGGGGCCGTCCGGCGCCGAGAGGTCGGCGCAGAGCGCGGCGGCGAAGCCGCGCGGCCGGTGGGTGCGGTAGTGGGCCGCCACCGCGTAGCCGTGGCGCGACAGATGGCGGGCGATGGCCTGGCCGACGCGCACGCCGGCGCCGGTGACGAGGGCGACCTTGCGCGCGCGGGGAGCCATGCCGGGGCGCGCCTACCGCGGGGCCTTCGGGTCCCAGGTCGGCTCCTCGACGCCGGCCCGGTGGTTGGCGAGGCGCGCCGCCACGAAGAGCAGGTCGGAGAGCCGGTTCAGGTAGACGAGCGCCGCCGGCGCCACCTCCACCTGCGCCGCGAGCGCCACCACCCGCCGCTCGGCCCGGCGGCAGACGGCGCGCGCCACGTGGAGCGCGGCGGCCGCGGGCGTGCCGCCCGGCAGCACGAAGCGGCGGAGCGGCGGCAGCTCGGCGTCCCAGCGGTCCATCGCCTGCTCCAGCCGCTCGGCCCAGCGCGGCTCGACCGGCGGCACCGCCGAGCGGGCCTTGGCCTCGTGCGGCGTCGCCAGCTCGGCGCCGACGCAGAAGAGCTCGTCCTGGATGCGGGCCAGCTCGGCCGAGAGCTCCGGGTCGGCCAGGGCCGCCCGCGCCGCGCCGATGAAGGCGTTGGCCTCGTCCACCTCGCCGTAGGCCTCGACGCGCGGGTCGTGCTTCGGCACCCGGCCGCCCCCGAAGAGGCCGGTGGACCCGGCGTCGCCGCTCTTCGTGTAGATCTTCATCCGCGACGTGCCTATCACCCGGCCCGGGCCGCCGCAACGCGCAGTGTGGGGCCGGCGAGGGCGAGGGATGGAGCCGATCTTCGAGGGTGAGGCGTTGCTGGAGGTGGGGCGGGCGGCCGCGCGGCAGGCCTGGGACGGCGGGCTCACGGTCCGCAAGGCGGACGGGACGGTGGTGCCCATCCCGCTCGTGGCCGAGCCGGAGGTGATGTCGCGCGCCGCGCTCGACGGCCTGGCCCGGGAGGCGGAGCTCATCCTCTCCGGCGCGGTCAAGCTGGCGCGGGCGCTGCTCCGCTCGGGCGACGCCCGCGACCGGGCGGCGCTCGAGGAGCCCTTCTCCGGCCTCGAGGCCGAGGCCATGGCGAAGCTCTTCTCCGAGGCGCCGCTGCCGGTGATGGTGGCCCGGGTCGACTTCCTCGTGCCGGAGGGGGGCGGGGCGCCCCGGGCGCTCGAGCTCAACGCCACCATCCCGGCCATGCCGGCCTACGCCGATCTCGCCGCCCACGCCTGGCTCCGCGCCGCCGCCCGGGCGCGCGGCCGCACGCCGCGCGAGGCGAACGAGCTCGTGGCCGCCTGCGGCAGCCACATGGAGCGGCTGCGCCAGGCGCTCGTCGCCGCCTACGAGGATCGCGGGGGCGCCCGGGCCCGCCCCTCCATCGCCATCGTGGCGCGCCCGGGCGACGCGCAGATCGGCGAGCTGCGCCGGCTCGCCGCCCACTTCCGCGCCATGGGGCACGACGTCGAGAACCTGCTCCCCACCGACTGCATCCCCGAGGACTGGGACCTGCTCTACCGGCACGTCTGGGCCCACCGGGTGCCGCCCGACGCCCCCTTCGCCCGGGCGCTCGTCGACCCCGGCTGCTACCCGGTGCTCAACCCGGTGAACGGGCTGCTCGAGGCCAAGGCGCTCTTCGCCCGGCTCTCCGAGTGCGCCGAGGACCGGGCGCTCGCCGACCGGGCCGGGCTCGACGAGGCGGAGCGGGCGGCGGCGGCGCGGCTGCCCTGGACGCGCCGGCTCGACGCGGCGCTCGCCCCCCGGCTGAAGGCGGAGCGGGCGCGCTTCGTCCTGAAGCGCAGCTGGGACTACGGCGGCAAGAGCGTCCACCTGGGGGCGGAGCTCGAGCAGGCGGCCTGGGAGCGGGTGGTGGACGAGGCGCTCGGCGACCACCGCGGCGGCGGGTTCATCGCGCAGGAGCGGATCTTCGCGGTGCGCAAGCCGGCCACGCGCATCGCCGGCGACGAGGAGACCCACGGCCTGCTCTACCGCGACGTCTCCACCTACTGCGGCCTGGGGCGGAGCCGCCCCGGCGGCTCGGTGGTCCGCGCCGCCGCCTCGCCCATCGTGAACATCCTGGGGGGCGGCGGCCTCGCGCCGGTCATCCCCGAGGACGTCCACGCGCGGCTGCGGTAGCGCCGGCGAGCGCCTCAGCCCGCGGCGGCGGCGGCCGGCGGGCCGAGGCGGAAGTCGGCGATGGACGGGACGTGCGGCAGCACCGCCACCGGCCGGGCGCTGTGGTCGGTGTCGAGGTGGACGCAGCGGGCCCGCGGCCAGCGGAGCGCGTAGCCGTTCACGTGGGCCGGCTCGTTGTCGAAGGCGGCCACCACCGGCCCGAGCGCCTCGACCCGGGCGGCGGCCAGCGCCTTCCAGGCGTCGTCGCCGAGCGGCGCCTCCGGCTTCATGAAGAGGTGGACGCGCCGCCCGTCGGGGAGCGGCAGGCCGCACCGCCGGAAGACGTCGAGCGTGCCCGCCTCCATGCGGCGCGGCCGGCCGGTGACGTAGCCCACCTGCGCCCCCGCCGCCGCGACCTCGCGCGCGAAGGCCGGCGCGCCCGGCACCGGCACGTCCTCGCGGCAGTACTCGCTCGTGAAGAAGGTGGCGGCCCAGAAGCGCCTGAGGGCCAGCAGGTGGCGCGCCACCTCCAGCGGCGAGCAGCCGGCCCGGCGCATGGCGTCGGCGAGGTCCCAGCTCACGACGTGCTCCGGGCGCGCCCCGGCGAGCGGCGCGAGGCCGGCCCGGCGCCCGTAGTCGCGCAGGATGCGCGCCTGGCGCGGTCGGTTGTCGAGGAGCGTCGAGTCGAGGTCGAAGACCACGACGCCCGCGGGCGCCGCGCCCCGCGCCGCCGCCAGCACGGCGGCCAGGATGGAGGCCTGCTCCGCCGGCCGCGCGCGCCCGTCCATGAGGGTAGGGTAGCGTCCGGAGGCCGCGCCGGAAGGCTCCGGATGTGGGTGCGGCCGCCGCGCCGCCCACGCGGACGGGACGTGCCGCCCGCACCCCGTTCGGCTAAGGTCCGCGCGTGACCGAGGTCCGGCCCAAGATCCTGGTGGTCGACGACTCCCGCACGCAGCTCGACTGGCTCGTCCAGGTGCTGCAGCGGGAGGGCTACGACGTGCGCTCCGCCGCCTCCGGCAAGGAGGCGCTGCTGAAGGTGCGCACCGAGCCGCCCGACCTGGTGCTGCTCGACATGATCCTGCCGGACATGGACGGGCTGGAGGTGCTCCGCTTCGTCAAGGCGCGCCCCGAGGACCAGTTCATCCCCGTCATCATCCTCTCGGTGAAGAGCGACCTCGACTCCAAGGTGACCGGCCTGCGCATCGGCGCCGACGACTTCCTGGCCAAGCCCTTCGCCGAGGCCGAGATCCTGGCGCGCTGCGCCGCCATGCTGCGCATCAAGTCGCTCCAGGACCAGCTGCGCGCCACGCAGCGCAAGCTCGAGGAGCAGTCGATCACCGACGGCCTCACCGGCCTCAAGAACCGGCGCTTCTTCGACGAGCGGCTCCCCGAGGAGTTCCGGCGCGCCCAGCGCTACGCCGACCCGGTGTCGCTCATCATGATCGACCTCGACCACTTCAAGCGGGTCAACGACCGGTACGGCCACCAGATGGGCGACGTGGTGCTGCGCCAGGCGGCCACCCTGGTGCGGCTCGCCATCCGCGACACCGACATCGGGGCGCGCTACGGCGGCGAGGAGTTCGGCGTCATCTTGCCGAAGACGCACCTGGCCGGCGCGCTGGCGGTGGCCGAGCGGATCTGGCGCGAGCTCGGGCAGCACGCCTACCGGCACGAGGGGCCGACCGGCGTCGCCGGCCCCGAGGTGCGCATGACCGCCTCGATCGGCCTCGCCTTCTTCCCGTCGAAGGACATCACCTCGGCCGAGCTGCTCCTCAAGTACGCCGACGACGCGCTCTACCAGGCGAAGCGCTCCGGCCGGAACACCATCTGCCTCTACCAGGCGCAGAACTACCGGTACGAGGCGCCGTCGGCGCCCGCCGGCCCCCCGATCCCCCCGCGCGGCTGATCCAGGCCCGCCCGACCCGGGGAGCCGACCAGGGGCTGGACGCCGTCGAGGCGCCGTCGACCTTCCCGCTAGGCAGTGGGTCAAGAACCGGGTACGGTACGACCCGGGGCTGGGTCATACCCGGTCATCCAGCGGCGCAACACCCTGCAACGACTCGGTTCAATGGACGATCCGGGTGGACCGGGCCGTGCAGATCGCGGGAGGGCCGTGGACGCGTCACCGACCATCGACGCCCCTTCGAGGGGCGCTCCGGGGGAGCCGCCTCCCGAGCCGACGCTGCTCATCGTCGACGACGACGAGCACGTCCGCCGGGCGCTGCGGCGCGTCCTCCGCCGGACCCGCTGCCGCATCGTCGACGCCCCCGACGCCGCCGGGGCGCTCACGCTGCTCGAGCGCGAGCCGGCCCACGTGGTGGTCTCCGACTACCGCATGCCGGGCATGAACGGCGTCGAGTTCCTGCGGGCGGTGAAGGAGCGGTGGCCGCGGGCGCAGCGGGTGCTCCTCACCGGGCAGGCCGACTCGACCGCCATCGAGGAGGCGGTCAACCAGTCGGAGATCTTCCGCTTCATCTGGAAGCCCTGGGACGACGCGCACCTCATCATCACCATCCAGAGCGCCATCGACCAGTACGCCATCGTCGAGGAGAACGCCCGGCTGCAGGGGCTCCTCGCGCTGCGCAACGACGAGCTGGAGCAGGTGAACCGCGACCTCGACGGCAAGCTGGAGCAGCGCTCCGCCGCGCTGGTGCGCGCCGCCGGCGAGTGGCGCGCCAGCTTCGACGCCATCGGCGACCCGATGGCCATCCTGCGGGGCGGCGGCTGCGAGGTGGTCCGCGCCAACGCCGCCTTCGCCCGCGCCGCCGGCGTCACCGTCTCCAACCTGGCCGGCCTGCGCTGCGCCGACCACGCCTACGGCTCGGTGCCCTGCCCGTCGCGCTTCTCCATGCCGACCGGCGGCGCCGCCGAGCGCGAGGCCACCTTCGGCGACCGGACCTGGCTGGTGCGGGCCTTCCCCTTCGAGGACGGCGAGTCGCAGGTGCTGGTCTTCAAGGACGTCACCGACGAGCGCGAGGTGTCGCGCCGGCTCTTCCACGCCGAGAAGATGGCGGCGGTGGGCCAGCTGGCCGGCGGCGTGGCCCACGAGATCAACAACCCCCTCGGCGGCATCCTGGCCTTCGCCCAGCTCATGAGCCGCGACGCCGGCCGCTCGGCCGAGGACCAGGAGAACCTGCGGCTCATCACCGACGCCGCGCTCCGCGCCAAGAAGATCGTCGAGTCGCTGCTCCGCTTCTCGCGCCGCCCGCGCGAGGAGGAGAAGGGGCCGGTCGAGCTGCCGCAGCTGGTGGAGGAGGCGCTCTTCCTCCTGCAGGCGCAGCTCAAGGACGGCCGCCTCGAGGTGGCGCGCGAGCTGGCGCCGGCCACCGCGCTCGCCAACGCGAACCAGATCCAGCAGATCGTCATCAACCTGGTCGTCAACGCCGTGCAGGCGCTCGGCGGCCGGGGGCGCATCACCGTCTCCACCGGCCCCGCCGCGCCGGGGCGGGTCCGCCTGGCCGTCGCCGACGACGGGCCGGGCGTGGCGCCCGAGGTGGCGCGCCGCATCTTCGAGCCGTTCTTCACCACCAAGCCCGAGGGCCAGGGCACCGGCCTCGGCCTGTCCATCTGCTACCAGATCGCCGAGGAGCACGGCGGCACCATCCGGCTGGAGCCGGCCCCGGAGCGCGGGGCCTGCTTCGTCGTGGAGCTGCCGGCCCCGGCGCGCCCCTAGAGGAGAGAGAGCCATGAGCGCCGTCGAAGAGAGCAAGCCCGCCCGCGTCCTGGTCGTCGACGACGAGCCGACCCTGCTGCGCGCCCTGGAGGCGCTGCTCAAGAAGAAGGGGTACGAGGTGGTCGGCCTCGACTCGCCCATCACCGCCACCCAGCGGCTGGCCGCCGAGGACTTCGACGTCGCCCTGCTCGACATCAAGATGCCGCAGCTCTCCGGGCTCGAGCTCCTGAGCGCGGTGAAGCACCGCCGGCCGGAGGTGGAGGTCATCATGATGACCGGCCACGCCACGGTGGAGACGGCGCTGCAGGCGGTGAAGAGCGGCGCCTACGACTACCTGACGAAGCCCTTCGACGACGTGGAGCTGGTGGCCCGCTCGGTGGCCAAGGCGGTCGAGCGCAAGGCGCTGTGGGACCGGAACCGGCAGCTGGAGAGCCAGCTGCGCGCCCGCGAGGGGATGCCGCCGGACGGGCTCGTCGGCACCTCGGCGCCCATCCGCGAGGTGCAGCGGCTCATCGACGCCGTGGCCTACTCCTCGACCACCGTGCTCGTCACCGGCGAGAGCGGCACCGGCAAGGAGCTGGTGGCGCGCGCCCTCCACGCCAGGAGCCCGCGCAAGGCGCAGCCCTTCGTGGCGCTCAACTGCGGCGCGCTCACCGAGACGCTGCTCGAGAGCGAGCTCTTCGGCCACGTGAAGGGGGCCTTCACCGGCGCCCAGCGCGACCAGAAGGGGCTCTTCGACGCGGCCGACGGCGGCACCATCTTCCTCGACGAGATCGGCGACATCCCGCTCTCCACCCAGGTGCGGCTGCTGCGCGTGCTGCAGGAGGGCGAGATCAAGCGCGTCGGCGCCGCCGACTCGGTCAAGGTGGACGTGCGGGTCATCGCCGCCACGCACCGCGACCTGCCCAAGCTGGTCAAGGCCGGCCGCTTCCGCGAGGACCTCTTCTACCGGCTCAACGTCATCAACGTGCCGCTGCCCTCGCTGCGCGACCGCGCCGAGGACATCCCGCTGCTGGCCCACCACTTCCTGCGCCGCTACGCGGATCGCCTGGCCAAGCGGGTCAAGACCCTCACCCCCGAGGCCGTCGAGCTGCTCTGCGGCTACCGCTGGCCCGGCAACGTCCGCGAGCTGGAGAACGCCATCGAGCGCGCCGTGGTGCTCTGCCGCGCCGACTCCATCACCCCGGTCGACCTGCCGCCGGCGGTGACCGGCCGGACCGCGCCGCTGGTCCGCGAGGCGCCCAGCAACGGCGACGAGTCGGCCTGGCTCACGCTCTCCTACGCCGCCGCCAAGGAGCAGGCGCTCCGGCGCTTCGAGAAGAGCTACGTCGAGGCGCTGATGCGGGCCTGCGACAACAACATCTCCGCCGCCGCCCGCAAGGCCGGCATGGACCGCTCCAACTTCAAGCGGGTGCTGCGCAAGTACCGCACCGACGTGGAGCCGGACGAGCCGGGCGACGAGACGTCGCTGCAGGCGTAGCCCGCCGCGACCGAGGCCGCGCCCGCGCCCCTCCCGCCACCCGGCCGGAGGGGCGCGCCGCGTCCGGGGGGCCGCGCCGTGCCGTGCCGTCCGTCCCGGCCCGGCCCGCTCAGGCCCGCCGGTAGTGGTCCTGCATCGGGTAGCTCCGCGCGTAGACCGCGAAGGCCAGCGCCGCCAGGAAGGCGAAGGCAG
>DASTGK010000217.1:0-3294 GCA_035719085.1 Anaeromyxobacteraceae bacterium | reverse complement strand
CGGGCCCCTCGTCGGCGACGGTGAGCACGGCCAGGTCGCGGGCCCGGGCCACGCCGAGGTGGATGCGCGCCCGGCCGGGGCGGCTCGCCTGCACGGCGTTCTCGGTCAGGTTGGCGAGGACGCGGCGCATGAGCGTGCCGTCGAGCGCCACCGGCACGGCGCCGCCGGCGTGCACCAGCTCCACGTCGGCCGCCTCGGCGAGCTGCGGGCTGGTGCGCACGAACTCCTCGACGAAGGCGGCCAGGTCGGCCGGCGCCGGCCGCACGTCCGGCAGCTTGGCGAAGGCCGAGAACTCCTCCACCAGCCGCTGCAGCGTCGCCACCTCCTGGCGCACCACCTCGGCCGCCTCGCCGAGCAGCGCGCCGAAGGCCGGGTCGCCGCCCGGCGTGGCGCGCCAGCGGGCCTCCACCTGCTGGAAGGCGAGCTGGATGGGCGTGAGCGGGTTCTTGATCTCGTGGGCCAGCTTGCGCGCCACGTCCTGCCAGCCGGAGATCTTCTCCAGGTAGACGATCCGGTCGCGCGAGCCGCGCACCTCGGCCACCATGACGTTGAAGCCGCGCGCCAGGTCGGAGAGCTCGTCGCCGCCCGGGCCCGGCTCGAGCCGCACCGCGAGATCGCCGCCCGCCACGCGCCGGTGCGCCTCGGCGAGCTGGCCGAGCCGGCGCACGGTGCGGCGGGCCATGAGGTAGCCGACGAGCGCCGCCACCAGCGCGGCCAGGGCCACCGTGACGCCGAAGGCGAGCACGATGGAGCGGCGCACCTCGCCGCGCGTCTTCTCCATGTCGCGCGCCGTCTCCGCCAGCTTGCGCGTCTCGTCGAGCTCGGCGAAGAGCGAGGCCTCGACGGCGAAGGTGGCCCGCAGCTGGCCGCCGCGCGGGAGCGAGACCTCCACCGGCGCCGGGCGCCAGCCCCCCTCGTCCTCCTCGCCGGGCGGCGCGTCCACCTCGGCGGTCACCGCCCCGTCCGGCCCGACGAGGGCCACCTGGCGCAGCCGCGGCACCCGGCGGACGGCCGAGGCGAGCCAGGCGCGGGCCGCGGCCGGGTCGGCCGGCAGCGCGCGGGCCAGGGCGCGCGCCTGCTCGGCGTAGAGCTGCTTGCGGGCCCGGAAGAGCTCCTGGTAGGTGCCCGGCACCGCCGCCAGCCGCTCGGCCACGCGCGGCGCGAGCCAGACGCCGGCGTTCGAGTCGGCCAGGAAGTTGGCCGCCCAGAGCGCCGGCAGGAGCGGCAGCACCGCGGCCGCCACCAGCGCGGCCATGAGCTTCAGGGCGAAGGGCGAGACCCGGCGCGGCGCGGCCGGGCCGGTCATCGGGTCACCACGTCGCCGCGGGCGAGGACGCGGGAGCGGAGCAGGTGCACGTCGTCGCCCGCGTCCGGCTCGCGCAGCAGGTAGCCGGCCATGGCGCCGAGCACCGAGCGCGTGCCGGCGCCGGGCCGGGTGCCGGCCGCCGGGTTGGCGAGCAGCTCGCGCGTGCGCTGCATCAGCTCGCGCGACACCGGGTTGATCTCGACGCGCGCCTCCACGTGGAAGGGGCCGGCCGGGAGGAGCGCCGCCGGGCCGAGGTCGAGGTCGCGCCCGTCGGCGAGCAGCCGGCGGAGCGCGGCGAAGTCGCCGGCGGTGCGGCGCACCGGGCGGGACAGGCGGGCGTCGCGGATGGTGACGGCGTAGGCCTCGTCCCAGACGTCGTAGAGCACCTCGACGAAGCGGCCGGTCACGGCCACCGGCTCGCCGTCGGCCTCGGGCACGAGCGCCACGAAGACGGTGACGACGTTGGTGAGCCCGTTGCCGAGCCGCCGCTCCAGCGCCGGGGCGAAGGCGGCCGAGAGGTCGAGGCTCACCGCGATGCGGCCGCGCGCCGAGGCCACCGTGGCCGGCAGCGGGTCGGGCGTGGCCGCGGCCGCGCCGGCCGGGGCGGCGAGGAGCGCGGCGAGCGCGGCGGCGGCGAGCGGGCGGATCACAGGGCGTTGTCGAGCGCCGCGCCGAGCGACGCGTTGAAGGTGCCGACCGGGGTGTCGACGCGCAGCGCCACGTCGAAGGAGACCGGCCAGCGCGAGGCGTGGGTGCGCCCGCCGCCGAGCGTGGCCGAGGTGTAGACGGCCCGGGCCCCGAAGGCCAGGTAGCCGCGGTGGAAGAAGGCGCCGCGGCTCCAGAGCGGCACGCCGTACTCGAGGCCGCCCATGGCGGCGAAGGCGTCGTAGCGGGAGTCGGTGGAGAAGTTGAGCTCCATGGCGCGGCCGAGCGCCGGGCCGACCGCGAAGTAGGAGAGGTCGGCCGCGTAGAAGCGCTCGAAGAACGGGGCGCCGCCCTGCGCCGCGCCGACGAGCCCCTGCAGCCGCAGCGGCTGGCCGAAGAGGCCGAAGCCCGACTCGAGCTGGAAGAGGTACCGGCTGTACTCGTAGTCGGAGCCGAGCAGCTTGGAGGCGAAGGTGATCTGCGCCAGGGAGAGGAGCCCCTCGGTCGGGAAGAAGCGGTCGTCGCGGCTGTCGAGCTCCCAGGTGGCGGTGAGCGCCGCCAGGTTGGAGTGGCCGAGCAGGACGGGCGGCACCGGCCCCTCCGGGCCCGAGGGCCCGGCGATGGCCTCGGCCCGGATCCGCTCCCAGCGCAGGCCGGCCGTGACCCGCTCGAACGGGCCGGTGCGCACGCCGGCCGAGACCTCGCCGCCGGCCCGCTGGTAGCGCAGCCGCGGCGCGTCGCCGAACCGGCCGGCGTGGGCGTCGCAGCTCGGATCGGCGCAGGCCAGCTCCTCGCCGCGCAGCCAGAGGGCGCTGGCGCCGGCCACGAAGCGCTGGCCGGCCACGCCGACGTCGGGGGCGAAGAAGGCGCCGCGCAGGGCGAACCGGTCCGGGTCGCCGGGCCGGCCGAGCGGCGAGCCGCCGTAGGCGAAGGCGCCCGAGAGGCCGAGCCCCTCGCCGAGGAAGTTCTGCTGCGTCAGGCCGAGGCCGCCGTACACCGGCTGCGGGCGCGTCGAGCCGACGACCAGGTCGGAGACGACGAGCGTGTTCCGCTCGGTCACGTCGAAGACGAGCACCACCAGGCCGCGGGCGCTCCCCTTCTCGAGCCGCGTCTCGACGCGCGAGAACCAGCCGAGCTGCAGCAGGCGCAGCCGCGACACCACCACCTTGAACTCGTCGAGCGGCGCCCCCTCGGCCACCACCACGTGGCGGCGGGCCGCCCAGGCCTTCACGTGGGAGAGGCCGGTGAAGGCGATCCGCTCCACCAGGTAGACGCGCTGCGGCGCGGCCTCGATCGGCTCGGCGGCCGGCGCGGCCGGCTCTGGCTCGGCGCCGGGCGCCGGG
>DASTGK010000216.1:0-2756 GCA_035719085.1 Anaeromyxobacteraceae bacterium | reverse complement strand
AGGGCGGCGGTGGCGACGGCGGCCACGGCCGGCGCGGCGGCGCCTGCGGGCGGATCGGCGCGGACGGTGGTGCTGACGGCCAGGAGGAGGGCGCAGAGGGTCGTGCGACGCATCGGCGCCGAAGTTACCGGAACGGGAAGCAGGATGGAAATCCGCGGGCCTACACCGGCGCCCGCTCGGGGGAGGCCGCGGCGCCGCGGCCTCGCGGCGGCCCTGCCCCCGTGTTACGTACACGCCGCCCGGCACCCCCGTGATGCGCATCGGTCCACACGCCTTCTCCGGCCGCTTCTTCCTCGCCCCGCTCGCCGGCGTGAGCGACCGGCCCTTCCGCGCCATCTGCCGCGAGATGGGGGCCTCGTTCGCCTACACCGAGATGGTCTCGGCGCACGGCCTCGTCCACGGCACGGCCCAGACGCTCAGCTACCTCGACCGCGATCCGGCCGAGGTCCCGTTCGCCGTCCAGATCTTCGCCGCCGAGCCGGAGGTGCTGGCCGCCGGCGCCGTCGAGGCGGTGAAGGCGGGCGCCGGCATCGTCGACGTCAACATGGCCTGCCCGGTGAAGAAGGTCTGCGGCTCGGGCGCCGGCGCGGCCCTGGCGCGCGACCCGGCGGCGGTGGCGGCGGCGGTGCGGGCCATCGCGGCGGCGGTGCCGGGCGTGCCGGTGACCATCAAGATCCGCGCCGGCTGGGACTCGGCGCTCGTCAACTGCGTCGAGGTGGCGCGCGCCGCCGAGGCGGCGGGCGCGAGCGCGGTGGCGCTGCACGGCCGCACCCGGGCGCAGGGCTACTCCGGGCGCGCGCGGTGGGACCTCATCGGCGCCGTCAAGGCGGCCGTCTCCATCCCGGTGCTCGGCTCGGGCGACGTCTGGACCGCGGCCGACGCCCTGCGCATGCGGGCCGAGACCGGCTGCGACGCGGTGCTGGTGGCCCGCGGCGCCTGCGGCAACCCGTGGATCTTCCGCGAGCTGGCCGCCGCCGAGCGCGGCGAGCCCCTGCCGCCCCCGCCCACCCGCGACGAGTGGGTCGAGACGGTGATGCGCCACGTGGCGCTCCAGGTGGAGCACCGGCGCCGCCAGCGGCCGCACCAGGACCCGGCCCGCGCCGAGGAGCAGGCGGTGCGCGAGCTGCGGCGCCACCTGCTCTGGTACTCGCGCGGGCGGCGCGGCGGCGTCGCCTTCCGGCGCGGCGGCGTGGCGGTGAAGAGCGCGGCCGAGGTGGCGGCGCTCATCGACGTGCAGTTCCCGCCCGGCGCCCCCTTCGAGCTCGATCCGGCCTGGCACCCGGCCGACGAGGCGGGCGGTGACGAGGGGTGAAGGCGCTCCTGCTCCCAGGCGCCCCGGCGGCGCTCGTGAAGGCCTGCGCCGCCGCCGGCGTGGAGGTGGTGACGGCCGCCTCGCCGGCCGAGGGGCGCGCCCTCCTCGCCCGCGGCAAGTTCGAGCTCGTCGACGGCCGGCTGGCCGGCCCCCGCTCGCTGGAGGAGGAGATCCAGCTGCGGCTCGACGCCTTCTTCGCCCGGCTCGGCCCGCACGCGGCCACCGGGCTCTACGACGCGGTGATGCGCGAGGTGGAGCGGCCGCTCGTGGCCGGCGCCCTGGCGCGGGCGGGCGGCGTGCGCGCCACCGCCGCCGAGGCGCTCGGCATCGACCGCGGCACCCTGGCCCGGCGCGCCAAGGCGCTCGGCCTCGAGGACCCATGACCGAGATCCAGTCGCTCTCCCTCTACACGTTCGCCATCCTGGGCGGCGCCGTCGCCGGCGGGGTCCTCCCGCTCGTCGGCCCCATGCGCCGCAGCGACGTGCTCCTCTCCTTCTCGGCCGGCGTCATGCTGGGGGCCGCCTTCTTCCACATGCTGCCCGAGGCGGTGGAGCTGGGCGGCGCCGCCACGGTGCCGGCGGTGCTGCTCGGCTTCCTGGCGCTCTACCTGCTCGAGCGGTTCGTCCTCATCCACATCTGCGGCGAGCCAGGCATGAACGAGGCGCTCGCCACCGGCACCATCGACCGGCCGCACGACCACCACCCCGGCCACGTCCACGGCGACGAGGCCGGCTGCGAGGTCCACACGCTCGGCCTGGCCGCCTGGGTCGGCATGTCGCTCCACACCATGGTGGACGGCTTCGCCCTCGGCGCCGCCAACCACGAGGCGGGGCTCGGCGTCCTCGTCTTCTTCGCCATCCTGGCCCACAAGATCCCCTCCTCCTTCTCGCTCTCGGCCATCCTGCGCAGCGAGGGGTACGGCCGGCTGAAGGCGCTCTGGATGAACGGCTTCTTCGCGCTCATGGTGCCGGTCGGCGCCGGGCTCTACGTCGGCCTGCGCCAGGCGCTGCCGATGGAGCGCTTCACCGCCTTCGCCCTCGCCTTCTCGGGCGGCACCTTCCTGCACCTGTCGCTCTCGGACATCCTGCCGGACCTGCACCGGCGCGCCGGCTCCAAGTGGCGGCTCACCGGGGCGCTGCTGGCCGGCCTGGCCGTCATGTGGGCGGTGCAGCTCCTCCGGCACGAGCACTGAGCCGCCCGCGCCGACCCCGCGCCCCCGCCCGGGGTGCGGAGGTCCCTCCAGGGACGCGCCGGGGCGTGAATTCGGCGAGCCCACCGCCCGTCTCGCGCTTGACCTGGCCCTGGTGCATGACGGCGCGTCCGTGCCGTGCTCTGCTGCGGGGCCGCACCACGAACCCGAACCCGGAGACGCCCATGACCCGCCTCGTGCTCGCCGCCCTCTGCCTCGCCCTCGCCACGCCCGCCCTCGCCAAGACGACGCAGC
>DASTGK010000215.1:0-2768 GCA_035719085.1 Anaeromyxobacteraceae bacterium | reverse complement strand
CTGAAGCGCTTCTCCGCCCGGGCCGACGCCCAGAACTTCACGCTGGACGAGCTCGACCGGTTCCTCGGCCACGCCCGCGCCCTCACCCCGGCGCGCCGCGCCTTCGTGGCGGTCAACACGCTGGTGCTCGACGGCGAGCTGGATGGGCTCGTGGGCACGCTCGGCGACCTCGCCGATCTCGGCGTCGACGCCCTCATCGTGCAGGACCTGGGGGTGGCTCGGCTGGCCCGCCGCCACTTCCCCGAGCTGGAGCTGCACGCCAGCACCCAGCTCGCCGCCCACTCGCGGGCGGCGGTGGAGACGCTGCGCGACCTCGGCTTCGCCCGCGTCACGCTGGCCCGCGAGATGACGCTCGAGGAGATCCGCGACGCGGCGGCGGTGCCCGGGGTCGAGGTCGAGGCCTTCCTCCACGGCGCGCTCTGCTACGCCTACAGCGGGCTCTGCCTCTTCTCGTCCCACGTGCTCGGGCGGAGCGGCAACCGTGGCAGCTGCGCCTACCCGTGCCGCGATCGCTGGGAGGTGACCTCGCTCGAGGGCGCGCCCCTGCCCGAGGAACTGCGGAGTGGCTTCGCCTTCTCGATGAAGGACCTCGCCCTGCCGGACCACGTGGAGGCGCTGCGCGACGCCGGCGTCGCCTGCCTCAAGATCGAGGGGCGCAAGAAGGGGCCGACCTACGTCGCCGCCACGGTGAGCTACTACCGCGGGCTGCTCGACGGGACCATCCCGCCCGAGGAGCGGCCGGAGCGGGAGGCGGAGCTCAAGGCCACCTTCGCCCGCCCCTGGACCACGCTCTACCTCGACTCCCACCAGGACAAGGACGTGGCCGACCGCGACCTGGTCGGCCACCGCGGCGCGCCGCTCGGCCAGGTCGAGGCGGTGGTGCGCTCGGGCGGCGTCGCGGCCATCCGCTTCCGCAGCGCCCGCCCCCTGGCGAGCCACGACGGGCTCCAGGTGGAGATCCCCGGCCTTGACCGGCCGTTCGGGTTCGGCGTCGGCACGCTGCGCGTCGTGTCGCGCGGCGCGGCCGCGGAGGTCTTCGAGGCGCCGGCCGGTGCGGTGGTCGAGGTGCCGCTGCCGGACGACTATCCGACCATCCCGCTCGGCGCGCCGGTCTCCTGCTCCTCGTCGCAGGCGGTGAAGCTCCGGTATCAGCTCGAGAGGCCGAACCTCGGCGCCCAGCGGGCGCGGCGCGGCATGCGCGTCGCCGCCGACGTCTCAGCGAGCGGCCTCCGGCTCGAGGCGACCGCCGAGGTGGCGCCGGGCCGGACCGTCCGGGCCGAGGCGGCCCTGCCCGGCGCGCTCGAGCCGGCGCGCGACGCCGCCAAGATGGCCCAGAGCGCCCGGGCGGCGTTCGAGAAGCTGGGCGACACCCGCTTCCGGCTCGAAGCGCTCGACTGGCGCGACCCCGGCGGCCGCTTCGTCCCGGTGTCGCGCCTCAACGAGGCCCGGCGCGCGCTGGCCGAGGCGCTCGACGCGGCCATCTCCGCGGACGTCCGGGCGCGGGCCGCCGGCGCGCGCGCCGAGCTGGCCCCCTCTCCCGCGGCCCCGGCGGACGAGGTCGCGTTCACGGTCAAGGTGGACCGGCTGGAGACGCTCGACGCCTTCGAGCGCGAGGACTTCGACGGGGCCGGCGACGTGATCGTCGACCTCGGGCTCCTGCCGCTGCGCGACCTCGCCGAGCGGCTCGACGCGCTCGCGGCGAGGGCAGGCCGGGAGCGGGTGCGGCTCGGGCTGCCGCTCATCGTGCGCGGCTGGGAGGAGAAGGCGCTGCGCGGCCGCGTCGAGGCGCTGCGCGCCGCCGGGTACCGGCGCTGGGAGCTGACGGGGCCGGCCTCGTGGGCGCTGCTCGGGCTCCGGCCCGGCGCCGCGCCGGACGGCGAGGGGTCGCTCGACCTCACCTCCGACTGGAGCCTCTACGCCGTGAACCGCGCCGCGGCCCGGCAGCTCCGCGACATGGGCGTCGGCCGGGTCACGCTCTCCACCGAGGACGTCCGAGAGAACCTCGGCGCGCTGCTCGGGGAGCTGGGCGCGGCGGCGTCGGTCGTCGTGTACGAGGACTCGCCGCTCTTCATCTCCGAGTCCTGCCCGTACGCCAACCTGGCCGGCGGCTGCCCCGGGCCGGCCGCCTGCACCTTCGAGCGGATGGAGCTCACCTCCTCGCACGGCGGGAAGGCGCTCGTGGTGAACGAGCGCTGCCGCTCCTACACGCTGAACGACGAGCCCTTCAACCTGTCGCCGCGCCTCGCCGCCCTGCGGCAGGCCGGGGCCCGGAGCTTCCGGGTGCACTTCGTCCACCGTCCCTACGCGCCGGCGCAGGCCCGGGACGTCTGGCGCGCCCTCCGGCGCGGCGAGGTGGTCCGGCCCGGCCACACGGGGAGCTTCGACCGGGACGGGTGGTAGGACGGAAGCGAGACGCCGCAGCGCCCGGCTTCGGGCCCCGCCTGCGGCGTGGTAAGAGCGTGCCCATGCCAACGCAGTCCGGGTCCCGGGTCGCGGTGATCGTCCCGTGCCTCAACGAGGCACTCACGATCGGAGCCGTCATCGACGACTTCCGGGCGGCGCTTCCGGGCGCCGAGTTGGTCGTCATCGACAACGCCTCCACCGACGACACGTCCGCCGTCGCCGCCGCGCACGGCGCCACCGTCCTGCGGGAGCGTCGCCGCGGGAAGGGGCACGCGGTCAGGAAGGCGTTCCGTGAGATCGATGCCGACGTGTACCTGCTCGTCGATGGGGACGGGACGTACCCGGCCTCGGCGGCGCCGGAGCTC
>DASTGK010000214.1:0-6933 GCA_035719085.1 Anaeromyxobacteraceae bacterium | reverse complement strand
GCAGCTCGGCGCCTGCTACGAGGCCCCTCGCAAGAACCCGGGCGTCCGCGCGGAGGTGCTGGTCGCCTTCCTGGTCGAGGCCGACGGCCGGACGGGCGAGGTGCGGGCCGCCGCCGAGCCGGCCGACCCGGAGCTCGAGGCCTGCGCCGCCGAGCTGGTGTCGGGCTGGGAGTTCCCGCTCGCCGAGGGCGGGCTCGGCGGCCCGTATCTCGTGCGCCACGCCTTCGCCGCGGCACCCGGTCCGGCCCCCGAGCTGACGCCGCCGGGAGGGCTCCGCCCGGCGCTGCGCCAGCCCGGCTGCCTGGAGCGGCGGCTGCGGGTCGCGCCCGAGCAGCGGGGCGCCGCCAGCGCCGTCACGGTCAAGCTGGCCGTCGACGCCGCCGGCGCGCCCGCCATGCTCCACGCCCTCACCCCGGCGCCCGAGCCGCTCGTCGCCGCCGTCGAGGAGGCGGTGCGCGGCTGCGAGTGGACGGCCGGCGCCGACGCCAGCGGCCGGCCGGGGACCTTCTGGCTGACCGTGACGGTCCGCACCGATGGACGGTGAGCCGGCCCGGCTGGACCTCGGCCGGCCCGAAACTGGCCGCCCCCGCGGTTCGGCCCTAGATTCCAGGCGATATCGGTGCGCCTGGCCGGGGGCCGGCCTCGCGCGCTGATGGCGCGGAGGCCGCGTGCGGGTCGGCGAGGTCAGCTGGGACGAGGTGATCCGCGCCGGGACGGTGATCTTCGGCCCGTCCTTCGCCGAGCGGGCCGAGGCGGGCGGCTGGCGCCGCGAGCTCAGGACCGCCTACAGGCGTCGAGTCATGGAGACCCACCCGGACCGGGCCGCCGCGCTGGGGCGGGGCGAGGCCGAGCTGGCGCGGGAGTTCCGGGCGGTGACCGAGGCGTATTCGGTGCTGGCACGGCTCCGGGTCGGGATGGTCGGGAGTCGGCCGGTGGCGCGGCCGGTGCCGGGCACGGGCCACGGGGAACGGGCACGGAGAACGGGTTCGGGGTCGGGGTCGGGTTCGGGTTCGGGTTCGGGTTCGGGTTCGGGTTCGGGTTCGGGGGAGCGGCGCGCCTCGGCCTCGCGCTCGCGCCCCTCCGGACCGCTCCCCTCGCGCCGCCTCCGCCTCGGGGAGCTGCTCTACTACTCGGGGCGGGTCGGCTGGCGCGACTTCGTCGGCGCCATCGCCTGGCAGCGCGAGCAGCGCCCCGCGCTCGGCAGGCTGGCCGTCGCCCTCGGCTTCCTCACGCCGGCCGGCGTGGTCGAGCTGCTCGCCCGCCGGCGCGCCGAGAAGGCGGCCCGCGAGCCCATCGGCCGGTTCGCCGTGCGGCGAGGCTACCTCACCGAGCTGCAGCTCCTCGCGCTCCTCGGCCGCCAGCAGCGGGCCCAGCGCCCCATCGGCCGCTACTTCGTCGAGCGCGGCCTCCTCTCCGAGGCGGAGCTGGACGCGGCCCGCCTCCTCCTCTTCCGCCACAACGCCAGCCAGCCGCGCTGATCCGCCCGGTGACCATCGGTCAACCTTGTCGCGCGACGATGTGTCGCGCGGTGGGCTGGGCAGAGGTGCGGCTAGTGTCCTGACAGGGCCGAGCTCACGCCCGAGTCGCCGTCCGGCGCGTCCCCCGGGGCCGCGCCGTCACCCACCGTCACGATTCACGGAGGTCGCACCACATGAAGCGTCTCGTCCTCGCCGCCGCCATCCTCTTCGCTGGCTCCGCCTTCGCCGCCACCGCGCCGAAGGAGCCGAAGGTCATCGAGGCCAAGCAGGGCAACATCACCTTCAAGCACGACACCCACGCGGCCCAGAAGTGCGAGACCTGCCACGGCGCCGGCGAGCCGAAGGCGCTCAAGCTCGACAAGGACTCGGCCCACAAGCTCTGCCAGACCTGCCACAAGGAGCAGAAGAAGGGCCCGCAGAAGTGCGCCGAGTGCCACGTCAAGAAGTAGTCGGCTAGGCAGCGAGCGCCGACAGCGCGCGAGGCGCCCCGGGACCGGCCACGAGCCGGTTCCTCGGCGCCTCGGTCCTTGAAGGGGAGCAAGCACTCCCGAACCCGAACCCGAACCCGTGGCCCTGGCCCGTGGACCCGGATGCGGCGCGAACCACCCACCGTGGCCGCTCCCTCAGGGGCGCTTCGCCCGCTCGTCCGGGTGCCGACCCAAGCGGTCGGGTGGGCGCGGTGAAACCTTCTCGCACCCGCTGCGTCCCACGGGGACATGTCAGCCTTCGACGCAAACGCGGAGCGGAGTGAGCAGGGGCTCGACCTGGCCTACTGGGCCCTGCGGATCGGCCTCGGCGTCGCCATGCTGGCGGCCGGCGTCGACAAGTTCTTCGACAAGCTCACCACCTGGTCGATGTACGTGAGCCCGCTCGCCGAGCGGCTCCTGCCGGTGCCCCCCGAGACCTTCCTGCGGATCGCCGGCGTCTTCGAGGCGCTCATCGGCCTCGCCGTCCTCTCCCGCTTCACGCGGCTCGGCGCGGCGGTCCTGTCGCTGTGGCTGCTCGGCATCGTCGCCAACCTGGCCGCGGCCGGCAGCTTCTGGGACCTCGCCATGCGCGACCTCGAGGTGGCCATCGCCGCCTTCGCCCTCGGCCGGCTCGCCGCCTGGCGGGCCGCCCACGCGCCGGAGGGGCGCCGGCACGGTGTCTCGCCCCACGACCCGAAGAGCTGGGCGGATCTCCCGCCCAGGACAAGGAGCACCACATGAAGAGGCTGAACCTCGCGATCGTCGCCGCCGTCGCCCTCGCCCTCCCCGCCGTCTCGCTCGCCGAGACCTGGTCGAACGCGCCGCTGATCGACAAGATGTGCTCGGCCAAGATGAAGGACACCCCGGACAAGCACCCGACCACCTGCGCCATCAAGTGCGCCGCGAGCGGCTACGGCGTGCTGAAGGCCGACGGCGCGTTCGTCCCGTTCGACAAGGCGGGCAACGAGAAGGCGCTGGCGGCCCTGAAGGCCACCAAGAAGGCCGACCACCTGCGCGTCAACGTGACCGGCGAGATGAAGGACGGCGTCATCGCCGTCGAGTCGCTCGCCTTGAACGAGTGAGGCGGCTCCAGACCGTCCGCCGGCGCCCCCGCGGCGCCCGGCGGGCGGCCCACACCCGTCGGCCGTGGTTCCTTGCCCCGGCCGTTCCCGTGCCCGGCCTGGGCCGGTTCGCTCGCGGCTCGGCTCACGGCTCACGGGGCCACGGGACTTACGGAGACGGAGCACGCGTGCGGGTGCGGGTTCGGGTCCGGAGTCTGCTGACCTTACTCACCGCCGCAGGACGAGGAGCAGGTCACCCTCCTCGACGCCCGGCTCGCGCCGCTCGAGCCCGAGGCCGAGCGCGCGCGCCGCGGCGAGGAGCGGCTCGACCGGGCGGATGCCGAGCCTCGGGTCGTGGGCGCGCAGCTCGCCGTCGAAGCGGACGAGCCGCGGGCGCGGCGGCGCCCCGCCCTCGTGGAAGGGGCCGTAGAGGAGGAGCGGGGCGCGGGGCGGCAGGAGCGCGGCGGCGCCCTGGAGGAGCGCCTCGCCCGCCTCGGGCGGCGCGACGTGCAGGACGTTCACGCAGAGCAGCGCGTCGGCCGGCTGGCGCCGCCAGGCCGGGCCGAGGAGGTCGAGGTCGAGCGGCGGGAGCAGGTTCGGGAGGCGCGCCTCCCTCGACCAGGCGGCGATCGAGGCGCGCGCCGCCGGGTCCGGGTCGGAGGGCTGCACCTCCACGGCCGGCAGCGCGCGGGCGAAGGCGACGGCGTGCTCGCCGGTGCCGCTCCCGAGCTCGAGCAGGCGCAAGCGCGGCGCGCCGGCCAGCGCGGCGGGGAAGAGCTCGCGCAGCACCCGGAGGAGGAGGTCCCTGTTCCGCAGGGCGAGCGGGGCCGTTCGGCGCATGCCCCCATCATGCCCTGCCCGGGCCCGGCCGGCCCGCTACAGACCGCCGGTGCGCCGCCTCCTCGCCCTCCTCCTCGCCGCGCTCGCCGCCCCCGGGGCCGGGCGCGCCGGCGAGGGGCGCGCGCTCGATCCGGGCGGCTGGCGCCGGGCGGGGAAGGCGCCGGTGGCCGTCTCCTTCCCGCACCGCGCCTGGGCGGTGACGGTCGACCTCGCCGGCTTCCAGGTGGACGGCCCGGACGTCCTGCCCGACGGCCGGCTCGTCTCGCTCGTCGGCGAGGAGCCGGAGAGCGGCGTCGTCGCCTCGGTGACGCTCTCCGACGCGGGCGGCCGCCGCAGCGCCGAGGCCTGCGCCGAGGCCGACTGGCGGCGGATCACCATGGTGGCGGCCGAGGTGGCCGGCGTGCGCCGCACCGCCGAGGGCGGCCGGGCGCGCGCCTGGTACCTCGTGCCGACCATCGACGGAAGGCGCGTCGACCAGCAGAACCTCTCCGGCTGGTGGTACCGCGACGGCGTCTGCGTCCACGTCCACGCCTCGCTCATGGGCTTCACGCCGGCGGACGCCGCCAAGCTGGAGCGGGTGCTCGCCTCGGTGAGGTTCGAGGAGCCGCTGTGAGGGGACGACGTGGCGCCGCTGGGCCCTCGCCTGCCTGGCGGCGCTCGCCCTCGCCCCCTGCCGCGCGGCGGGCGCCCCGCGCCTCGACCGGCCGCTCGGCGCCGTGACGCCCGGGCCGCTGCGCGCCCTCTTCCTCGACCTGCCGCTCGACGACGCGCGCGCCGACCCAGACCTCTCGGCCGACCTGCGCTGGTGGCTGGCCAACAGCTGGTCCGTGCCGACCGCGCTCGAGCGGAGCGGCCAGGTGGCGCTGGTGCAGCTCGACGAGCAGCAGGACGGGCTGTCGCTCGCGGTGCGCCTGCCGTGGGGCCGCCTCCTCCCCGGCTCGGCGCTCGCGGCCCGGCTCACCACCGTGGCCGGCGCCCGGGTGGTGCGCCACTGGGGTGGCTGGACCGATCGGCCCATCGAGGCCTGGCACGTCCTCATGGGCTTCGACCGCTTCGACCGCTGGGAGTACCCGCGCGACGCCGTGGCGGTGCGGCTCGGCACACTCGTCGACCTGCGCGGCCCGGCGACGGCGGTGGGCGACCTCACGCTCCGCACCGCGCTCCGGGTGGCGGAGGGGGAGGGCGCGGCCGGGCCCTGGGCCTTCGCCGTCCGGCTCGACGTGAAGCTCCCGGCCGGCCGACCGTCCGACCTCTCCGGCTCGGGCGGCTGGGACGCCGGCGCCGGGCTGGGCGCGAGCGGCCCGCTCCTCGGCCCGCTCACCGGCCACGCCATGCTCTCGGCCCGGGCGGTGTCGCGCCTGCCGGCCGCCTCGCCGCTCCAGCCGCGCCCGCTGCAGCTCGCCGCCGAGGCGTCGCTCGCGCTCCGGCTGGGCGGGGGGTGGGCGCTGCTGCTCGAGGACCGGCTCCTCTCGGCCCTCTTCGAGCGCGGCTGGCGGCTCGCCGTCGCCCCGCCCGAGCAGGGCGACGCCGTCATGGCGGTGACGCGGCCGCTCAACCAGGTGACGGGCGGCGTTCGCTGGGGGCGCGCCACGCTCTGGCTCTCGGAGGACTTCACCTACGGTCACAGGGCGGGCGCCGGGGCGTCCTGGTTCTACGACTCGAACGCGCCCGACCTGGTGGTCGGGCTCTCGGTGGTGGTGGGGCCGTAGGCCGGCGCCGCGGGGCAGGCCGCGCGCCTCAGCCCTTCCGCTTCGGCACCAGGTCGCCCGGGTCGGCCTTGAGCGGCGCCAGCGCCGAGGCGATGACGGCCGGGCTGCACCCGAGGCCGAGCAGGACCGACCGGCTGACGTGCTGCGTCGCCTGCCGCCGCTCCGAGGGGCCGAGCCGCAGCACGCCCTCGATGGCCAGCCCGGCGAGCCCGTGCACCGCCGCCCAGGCCACCACCTCGCCGCCGCTCCGCGCCGCGGTCGTGATGGCGCCGGCCCGGACCAGGTCGTCGAGGACGTCGATCAGGATCTGGAAGGGGTCGCGGCCGGGGAACGCGGCGGCGTGGGCCAGCTCGCCCGCCTCGCCCGGCTCCGGGTGGTCGCACCAGGAGCCGAACATGACGCGGAAGTGGGCCGGGTGGCGCACCGCGAACTCGACGTAGGCGTCCCCCACCGCCACGAAGACCGCCGCCGCGCGCGCGGCGCTGCCCGGGGGCGAGGCCACCTTGCCGATCCCCTTCTCCATCCAGGCGGCCAGGCGCGCCAGGCCGTCGAGCGCCACCGCCGCGAGGAGCGCCCGCTTGTCCTCGAAGTGGCGGTAGGCGGCGGCGGGCGAGACGCCGAGGGCGCGGGCCGCCTCGCGCAGGCTGAACGCCTCCGGGCCGCGGGTGGCCACCAGCTCGACGGCCGCCTCGACGAGCGCGTTGCGCAGGTCGCCGTGGTGGTAACGGGCCTTTGATGGGGCGGCGGCGGCGCTCTTCATGCGATCCATGTTGACACCGTTCACTTGGCTTGGCAATGTGCACACCGTTCACATAGTGGACAGCGTTCACATAGTGGACGCCGTTCACATCGACGGGGCCCGGTTGGGTCCCGGGGAGCGCCCGATGAACCGCACCGCCCGCCACACGATCGCGCTCGGCCTCGCGGCCGCGCTGCCGACCCTCCTCGCCGCCTGCGGCCGCGCCGTCCCGGCGGCCCGCGCCGCCACCGCCGTCGAGGAGGAGGCCGTCCCGGTGGTCACCGCCCCGGTGGCGCGCGGCCCGGTCGACCGGCCGGTCCGCGCCGCCGGCACGGTGGCCACCAAGGACGAGTGGGACCTCTCCTTCAAGGTGGGCGGGCTGCTGGCCGCCGTCGAGGTGCACGAGGGGCAGGCGGTGCGGCGCGGCCAGGTGCTCGCCACCCTCGACCCGACCGAGCTCTCGGCCAGCGTCCGCCAGGCGCGCGAGGGGGCGGTGAAGGCGCGCCGCGACGCCGAGCGGCTGGCGCTCCTCGCCGGCACCGACGCCGCCCCGCGCGCCGCCGCCGACGACACCCGCACCGCCGCCGCCGTGGCCGACGCGGCGCTCGCCGCCGCCGAGTTCAACCTGCGCCACGCCAC
>DASTGK010000213.1:0-4778 GCA_035719085.1 Anaeromyxobacteraceae bacterium | reverse complement strand
GTCCGAGCCGCGCAGCGCCACCGCGAGCTTCAGCTCGGCCGCCAGCGCCTCGACCTCGTCGCGCAGCGCCGGCGCGGCGGGCCAGCGGGCCGCCACCCGGCCGGCGGCGTAGCGCGCCACGTCGCGGAAGAGCTCGTGCATCGGCGGGTGGCGCCGCTCGCGCGCCAGCGTCGTCACGAGCGCCAGCGCCGCGCCGGTGGCCAGCACCGTGGCCACCGTCACCACCCAGATGCGGAGCGCGATCCGGCCGCGCCGCGGCGCCCCGGTCACCCTTCCTCCGGGCCGGTGGCGAGGAGGTAGCCGGCGCCGCGCACGGTCTTGAGCAGCCGCGGCTGGCGCGGGTCGTCGCCCAGCTTGTGGCGCAGGCGCGAGACGTGGGCGTCGATGGAGCGGTCGAAGGCCTCGTCGGCGCTCCCCTTGGTGAGGTCGAGCAGCTGCTCGCGCGACAGGACGCGCCCGGCCCGCTCGGCGAGGACGCGCAGGAGCACGAACTCGGCGGTGGTCAGGCCGAGCGGCCGGCCGTCGAGCGTGGCCGAGTAGTCGCGCGGCGAGAGCTCGAGCTCGCCCACCCGGATGGCCTCGCGCGGCGGCCCGACCAGGCCGCGGCCGCGCCGCACCAGCGCCCGGAGCCGGGCCAGCAGCTCGCGGGAGGAGAAGGGCTTCGCCAGGTAGTCGTCGGCCCCGGTCTCGAGCCCGAGCACGCGGTCGGCCTCCTCGCCGAGCGCGGTGAGCATGATGATGGGGACCGGCAGGCGCGCCCGGAGCTCGCGGCACACCTCCAGGCCGGGCTTGCGCGGCAGCATGAGGTCGAGCACCACCACGTCGTGCTGCCCCTCGAGCCCGCGGGCCAGCCCCTGCTGGCCGTCCGGCGCCCAGGTGACGACGTGGCCGTGCCCCTCGAGGTAGCGCGCGGTGAGCGCCGCCAGCCGCTCGTCGTCCTCGACGAGCAGGATGCGGAAGCGCTCGAAATCCTGGCCGGTCACGGTGGCGATTGTGCCACGCCGGGGTTGGCGCCGCCGGGGCGCGAACAATCGCGCACCCGCCGGGGCCGGCGGAGGCGCAGGAGCGCCAGCGCGCCGAGGAGCGCCAGCAGGTCGGCCGGCCCGCCCTGGCTGCAGCCGCCCCGCTCGGCGCCGCCGCTCGCCTGGTAGAGCGAGAAGAAGTCGAGCACCTGGCGCGGCGTGGCCGCCCCGAGCTCCGAGGCGTCGCTCGGGTTGCCCGCCTCGCTGTAGGCCACCACCCAGACGTCGTAGGTGGTCCCGTTGTCGAGCCCGCCGATGCGGGCGCTCTTGCTGGTGGTCTCGGCCGAGGCGTGCGTCACGCCGCCGGCCGAGGCGAAGGCCTGGTAGCTCGACGAGGCGGCGGGCGCGGCGGCGGTGGCGGTGCCGGCCGACCAGGAGGCGTAGATCGCCCCGTCGCCCACCTCGGTGGCGAGGCCGGTCGGCGGCGGCGGCTTCTCCAGCTGGAACCGGATGGCGGCCGAGGCGGTGGTCACCTGCGCGCCGGAGCCGTCGAGGAGCCGCACGCAGACGTAGACGCGGAAGGAGGACCCGGCGCAGTCGGCCGTCGACCTGCCGGCGGCGGCGAGCACGTCGGCGAGCGTGATGGCCGTGTCGCCCGAGCTGGGCCAGGCGGCCTGGCTCGTCGGGATGCTGGAGGCGAGCACCGCGGTGGTGGCGTCGGACTCGCTGCAGCCGGAGGCGTTCGAGGCGAGCAGCTCCACGCTCGAGCCGGACGAGCTGCCGAGGTCCCAGGAGAGCTTCACCTCCTGGCTGGCGGCCGTGCTGCACTCGGAGGCCGAGGCGAGCGGGTCCTCGACCGTGAGCGTGGCGGCGCGGGCGGCGGCCGGCGCGGCGAGGGCGAGGAGGGCCAGGAGCGGCGGGGAGGCGACGCGGCGGACGCGGTGGTGGCGCGGCATCCTGCGACGCTACCGGGCTCGCGCACGCGGGCGTGGCCGGCCCGTCACCGAGTGTTACGTCAGCGGACGCTCACCGCGCCCGCCTCCGTCGAGCCGGCGCCCGGGTCCGGCGTGTCGCCCGTGCCACGGTAAGCGGCCGCTCTCGTGGTGACCCTTGGCGTCTAAATCGCTCCATGAAGTCAACTTCTTGACATGTCGTCTGGTGTCGCAAGATGGTGCAAACTCCCTCGCTCGACACCCGCTGCGCGCCGCCCCGACGGGCGGCATCGACCCACCTGCACCACCAACAAGGGAAGGCTCATGCGACTGTTCTCGGACTCGATCGGAAGAAAGGCGGTGATGGCGGTCACGGGCCTGTTGATGGTCCTGTTCGTCGTCGGCCACCTGCTGGGCAACCTCTCCATCTTCGCCGGCCCGAACGGCATCAACGCCTACGCGGAGAAGCTGCACACGCTCGGGCCGGTCCTCTGGATCGTCCGGCTCGTCATGGCGTCGGCGGTGCTGCTGCACGTCGTCCTCTCCATCGCCATCACCACGCAGAACTGGGCGGCCAAGCCGACCAAGTACGCCGTGGCCCGCTCGCTGCGCGCCACCTTCGCCAGCAAGAACATGATCTGGACCGGCGTCGTGCTGGCCGGCTTCATCGGCTGGCACCTGCTGCAGTTCACCTTCCGCGTCACTCCCGACGTGGTGGCCGGCCTCGACGCGATGAACCGCTTCGACGTCTTCACCATGGTCGTCTCCAGCCTGGGGCGCGGCTTCATCGGCGCCATGTACGTGGTGGCGATGGTGTCGCTCTTCCTCCACCTGGTGCACGGCGTCCAGAGCACCTTCCAGACGCTCGGCTTCAGCAACGCGTCGCTGCTGCCCTGCTACGGCCGCTTCGGCAAGGTGCTCTCCGGGATCTTCCTCGTCGGCTACGGGGCCATCCCCGTGCTCATCCTCGTCGGCTTCCTCGCCGCCAAGTAAGGAGACTCGCGTGATCCTCGACGGAAAGGCGCCTTCGGGCCGCATCGAAGAGTCCTGGGACAAGCACCGCTTCGAGATGAAGCTGGTGAACCCGGCCAACAAGCGGAAGTACAAGGTCCTGGTGGTCGGCACCGGCCTGGCCGGCGCGTCGGCCGCGGCCAGCCTGGGCGAGCTCGGGTACAACGTGGAGGCGTTCTGCTACCAGGACAGCCCCCGCCGCGCCCACTCGATCGCCGCGCAGGGCGGCATCAACGCCGCCAAGAACTACCCGAACGACGGCGACAGCATCTACCGGCTCTTCTACGACACCATCAAGGGCGGTGACTTCCGCGCCCGCGAGGCCGACGTGTGGCGGCTCGCGCAGGTGTCGAACAACATCATCGACCAGTGCGTGGCCCAGGGCGTGCCGTTCGCCCGCGACTACGCCGGCTACCTGGACAACCGCTCCTTCGGCGGCGCCCAGGTGTCGCGCACCTTCTACGCCCGCGGCCAGACCGGCCAGCAGCTGCTCCTCGGCGCCTACTCGGCGCTGTCGCGGCAGATCAAGGCGGGCACGGTGAAGATGTTCCCGCGCACCGAGCTGCTCGACGTGGTCGTGGTGGACGGCGAGGCCAAGGGCATCACCGTCCGCGACCTGGTCACCGGCGAGGTCCGCGTCCACGTCGGCGACGCGGTCTGCCTGGCGACCGGCGGCTACGTGAACGTCTTCTACCTGTCGACCAACGCGATGGGCTGCAGCGTCACGGCCATCTGGAAGGCGCACAAGAAGGGCGCCTACCTGGCCAACCCCTGCTACACGCAGATCCACCCGACCTGCATCCCGCAGGCGGGCGACTACCAGTCGAAGCTGACGCTCATGTCCGAGTCGCTCCGCAACGACGGCCGGATCTGGGTCCCGAAGAAGAAGGAGGACCTGAACAAGCCGCCGGCCTCCATCCCCGAGGAGGACCGCGACTACTACCTCGAGCGGAAGTACCCGTCGTTCGGCAACCTGGCGCCCCGCGACATCGCCTCGCGCGCCGCCAAGGAGCAGTGCGACGACCAGCGCGGCGTCGGCCCCGGCGGGCGCGGCGTCTACCTGGACTTCGCGTCCTCCATCAAGCGCCTCAGCGAGGACACGATCCGCGAGCGGTACGGCAACCTCTTCGAGATGTACGAGCGGATCACCGACGAGAACGCCTACAAGCAGCCGATGCGCATCTACCCGGCGCCGCACTACTCCATGGGCGGCCTGTGGGTGGACTACAACCTGATGAGCAACGTGCCCGGCCTCTTCGTGCTGGGTGAGGCCAACTTCTCGGTCCACGGCGCCAACCGCCTGGGGGCGAGCGCGCTCATGCAGGGGCTCGCCGACGGCTACTTCGTCATCCCCTACACCATCGCCGGCTACCTGTCGCAGACCAAGCCGGGCAAGGTGAAGGCCGACCACCCGGAGGCGCTCAAGTCGATCGCCGACGTGAAGGCCACCAACGAGAAGCTCCTCGGCATCAACGGCAAGCGGACGGTCACCGAGTTCATCCGCGAGCTCGGCGGCCTCATGTGGGAGAACGTCGGCATGGCCCGGAGCGAGAAGTCGCTCACCGAGACCCTGCGGAAGATCCCGGCCATCCGCGAGGAGTTCTGGCGCAACGTCAAGGTCAGCGGCGGCGCCGGCGAGACCAACCAGCAGCTCGAGAACGCCGGCCGCACCGCCGACTTCCTCGAGTTCGCCGAGCTGCTCACGCGCGACGCGCTGCACCGGCAGGAGTCCTGCGGCGGCCACTTCCGGGTGGAGCACCAGTACCCGGACGGCGAGGCCAAGCGGGACGACGCCAACTTCTGCTACTCGGCGGCCTGGGAGTTCAAGGGCGTCGGCGCGGAGCCGGAGCTGCACAAGGAGCCGCTCAAGTTC
>DASTGK010000212.1:0-6063 GCA_035719085.1 Anaeromyxobacteraceae bacterium | reverse complement strand
TGCGGCTGGCTCATCGACCGGTTCGGCCTGCGCTGGCAGATCGTCCCCGAGGCGCTCGAGCGGCTGATGGGCGACCCCGATCCGGCCCGGGCCAAGCGGGTCACGGACGCGATGCTGAAGATGGTGAAGCTCGACGTCGCGACGCTGGAGGCGGCGGCCCGGTCCCGCTAGCGCCCGTCCCGTGGCAGTCCGTGGGCGCGGGCGTCATCCCCGCACGACGACGTACGTCCCCTCGTGCCGCCCGCCCGGCCCCGAGGCGCTCGCCACGGTGGAGCCCACCGCGACGCGCGCGGTGCGGTGGCGGGCGAGCGTCGCGAGGAAGCGGTCCCACCGCGCGGGCGCCGGGAGCGTGGCCGTCGCGCTGAAGTCGCCGTCCACCGGCGCCTCGAACTCGAAGGCGCTGCGCTGGATGACGATCCGGCTCGCGACGTTCCGCTCCCGGAGCTGCAGGTGGATGAGCACCCAGCCGGAGAGGATGGCGAGCGCCGAGAGGCTCCCGCCGAACGCGGTGGCGCGGTGGTTCAGGTTGGGGGCGAGCGGCGCCACCAGCCTCACGGACTGCCCGTCGTAGTGCTCCACGCGGGCCCCGAGGCTCGCGGTGATGGGGATGTGCTCGTTGAGGTACGCCGTGACGTCGACGAGGTCCATGGGGTCACCTGCCTTCCGCGGCGCGCACTCTACGCGCTGGACGCGGGCCGGCGCCACGGCCGCCGGCGAAGCTCCCCTCGCCCCCGACGTTTCGCACACGAGCTGGAAGGCTGATCTCGGCGCGCTCGAAGAGCGTGCGGTTGGGGTCGACGGCCGCGAGGACCGGTGTCAACCGCGCTCGCCGTGCCGGGCGACCGGGAGGTGCCAGTCGTACCGGAGGGCGAGGACGCGCAGCGCGAAGCAGAGCGCCGCGCCGGCGAGCGTCGCCGGGCCCGAGGGCAGCTGCAGCAGGCTGGCCGTCACCACGACGGCTGCGCCGACCAGGGCCGCCACCGCGTAGACCTCGCGGCGCAGGACCGTGGGCGTCTCGGCCAGCAGGATGTCGCGCGCCATGCCGCCGCCGATCCCCGTCAGCATGCCGAGCAGGACGGCCATGAGCGGGTTGAGCCCGTGGGCCAGCGCCCTGTGGGCGCCGGAGACCGCGAAGAGCCCCAGCCCGGCGGCGTCGAACAGGAGCACCGGGTTCTTGCGCCGCAGGATCTCCCCCGGGAACGCGAAGGTGACGACCCCGGCCAGGAGCGAGACGCCGGCGTAGCGCCAGTCGGCGATGGCGCCGGGCGGGACGGCGCCGATGAGGACGTCCCGGGCGATCCCCCCGGTGTTCGCCGCCGCGAACGACAGCACCAGGACGCCGAAGAGATCCACCCGGCGCTTCACGCCCGCCGCCGCGCCGCTGAGCGCGAAGACGAACGTGCCGGCGAGATCGAGCAGGTATGGCAGCGACCACATGGCGGCGAGACGTAGCACGGTCGCCGCCGCCGTGACGACCGGTTCGACGCGGCGCTCCCTCCGCCGCCCGTCGGGCCGCCACCAACGGCGTGCGCGAGCTCGGCGCCCACGTTCTCCGCTCAGCCGCCCACGCCGCGCAGCGCGATCCCCACGACCCCCGCCGCCAGGATGACCAGGGGCTCGGGCGCCTTCTTCACCCGGGTGAGGACCAGCAGCGTGACGAGGGCGATGGCGGCGGTGGGGAGATCGACGATGGCGCGGCGGCCGAGGACGAAGGCCGCGCCGGCGATGGCGCCGGTGGCCGCAGCGGTGACGCCGGCCACGAAGGCGGCGATCTGCGTGTTGTGCGCGATGCGCCGGTAGAAGGGGGCCGGGATCACCACGAACAGGTACGTCGGCAGGAAGACCCCCAGCCCGGCCATGACGGCGCCCAGTGGTCCGGCCACCAGATAGCCGATGAAGGCCACGGTGATGACCACCGGGCCCGGCGTGATCATGGCCACCGCCACCGCGTCGAGGAACTGCCGCTCGGTGAGCCAGCGGTACTCGTTGACGACGCCGCCGTGCAGGAACGGGACGATGGCCAGGCCGCTGCCGAAGACGAAGGCGCCAGCGGCGGCGAAGTAGCCGAGGATCCGCCAGAGCAGGTCCGGCTGCGGCCCCGCCAGGCCGCTCACCAGCCAGACGGGCAGCACCGCGGCGGCCGCCGAGGGGCCGGGCCGCCAGCGCGGCGGCGCCCGCACCAGCATGGCCAGCACCCCGCCCCCGAGGAAGACCCAGACGATCTCCGACTCGGTGGCGGCGGTGACCAACGCGGTGACGGCGAAGATGGCCCAGAGCAGCCGGTCCTGCTTGAGGGAGAGCCTGGTCAGCTTCCAGGCGCTGCGCGCGATGATGGCGATGACCGCCGCGCCGATGCCGTAGAAGGCGCCCTGGATCCAGGAGAGCCCGCCGTAGCGCACGTAGGCCGCGGCGATGGCCACCGTCATGGCGAAGGACGGGAGGATGAAGGCGGCCGAGACCAGCGAGGCCCCGAGCACCCGGGCTCGGACCCAGCCCAGGTACATGGCGAGCTGGGCCGCCAGCGGCCCCGGCATGAGCTGCGCCAGGGCCAGCCCCTCCAGGTAGTCCTCCTTGGAGATCCAGCGCCGATCGTCCACCAGATCCTTCTGCATGTGGCCGGCCAGGGCGATGGGGCCGCCGAAGCCGAGGGTGCCGAGCCGCAGGAAGTAGCGGAGGAAGTCCCCGATAGGCGGTTCCGCCCCGCGCGGAGCGGCCTGCGACGCCGGCATGGTCGGAGGGAGCCCATCCACGGTCGGCGCCTCCTCAGTGCCGGGTGGGCTCGCCCTGGGCGGCGTAGAGATCCTCGAAGAGGGCCGTCCCGCGCGCCAGCCGCGCCTCGTCGTCGTCCGGGTGGGCCGCGGCGATGCCGGACACCAGCTGGCCGACGCCGGCCGCCTCCTCGCGGCCGAACTTGCCGTCCTTGAGATCGATGTCGTGGACGATCTCGGCCACGGCGCGCAGCCGCGCGTCGCCGCCGAGGCCGAAGCGCTCCACCAGCACCTCGAAGGTGCAGCGGTCGCCCTCGTGGGTGAACTCCGCTTCGAACATGTCGAAGCGCAGCTCGCGCGGCGCCGGGCGGTAGTCCTTGGCCGGGACGAACTTGAAGCGCGCCTTCGGATCGATGAAGCGGCGGATGAGCCAGGCGCTGGCCATCCGGTCCACCTTGATTCCGGTGCGCGTGACCCAGGTGCGTCCCTGGTGTGCGCCGTTGGGGAGGACGTCTCGCCGTGGCGTGGAGGCATCGGTCTCGGGCTTCATGCGCTGCTCCAGTCCGGCCACGAGCCCCTCCACCGCCTCGCGCCCGGATGCTCCAAAGAAGTCGATGGCCACGATCTCGCCGAGTCGGCGGCGCAGGCGTCGCACCTGGGCCGCCGCCTCGGTCCGCCGCCCCTCGGGCGGGAGGCCGACCCTGGGGAACGCGCCCGCCACCTCGCGGGCCTGGCCCAGGAGGGCGCGGTAGTCGGCTTCGCGCGCCGCCTGGAAGAGCTCGACCACCTCGCGATCGTCGAGCCCGTCCACGAAGCGGGCCTCGACGATGGAGGCCTCCCCGCCCCCCTTGTCGACCTCGCCCCGGACCCACTGCAGATCCTCCTGCGCCTCGTCGCCGGCTGGCAGGGCGTAGACCGAGTTCTTGATGGCCACCGCCCCGAGCCGTTGGAGGTGGCGGCCGATCTTCACCCGCAGGTAGGCGGGCTTCGGCGGGATCTGGTGGATGAGCAGCATCCAGCGCGCCTCCGGGCGCGGCGTGGCGGCGGGGATCGGTCGCGACGGCACGTAGCCGGATGTAGCAACTGAATCAGGCGGCTTCACGACGCTGCTGGGGCGCTCCGGGAGGGGCGCCGCCTCGTCGCCCTCTCACGTATCCGCTTCTGGCTGCACTCCTCATGTGACGGACGCCACGACGGGGACCGGCTGTAACGTCCGGTCGCCCGCCGGCACAGGACCCGCGGAGAACCTCGATGTGGCGCCCGGCTCGACCCGAAGACGATGAGGACATCGTGTCGATGTGCCTCGCCCTGTACCGCGAGGATCCCGGGGTCACCACGGTCGAGCCTGGACAGGTCCGGGAGACGCTCGCGCTGTTCGAGCGCGAGCCGGCCCGGGGGCGAGCGCTCGTCGCAGAGGTGAAGGACCGTCTCGTCGGCTACGCGCTCCTCGTCCCGTTCTGGTCGAACGGGGTGGGAGGTGAGGTCTGCGAGGTCGACGAGCTGTACGTGCGCGCCGAACGGCGTGGTGAGGGGCTCGGCTCCGCGCTCTTCAGGGCGATCGACGACGGGCGCTTCGGCGCATTCGCCGGCATCGCGCTCGGGGTGTCGCCCGCCAACGTTCGGGCGCGGCGCCTCTACGAGCGGCTGGGGTTCCGACCGGCCGGGACGACGATGCTCCGTCGGCGGGCGGGCCCCGGAGCGGCCCCATGAGGATAGAGACCATCGCCGTGGGCGGGCCCAGGACCGTGTCGTGGCAGGGCCAGGAGGTCGTCACCTCCATCTTCAAGACGCCAGTCGGCGGCCCCGTGGCGGTGCGCGAGCACAACCTGGAGGGTGACCGACAGAGCGACGTGACGGTCCACGGGGGCGAATTCAAGGCGGTGTACGCGTATGCGGCCGAGCACTACGGCTTCTGGCGAGCTCGGCTGGGCCGCGAGCTCGAGCCGGCCAACTTCGGGGAGAACTTGACCATCAGCCGGCTCGACGAGCCGGGCCTCTGCATCGGCGACGTCGTCCGGATCGGCGACGCGGAGCTCGAGGCGACCCTGCCGCGGCTCCCCTGCTACAAGCTCGGGATCCGGTTCGGGGATCCCCGCATGGTGAAGGCGTTCGCCCAGAGCCGGCGCTGGGGCATCTACTTTCGCGTCTCGAGGGAGGGGCGGATCGCCCCGGGCGACGCCGTCACGATCGTCCATCGCGATCCGGCGCGCCTGCCCGTGTACGAGATCGCGCGCGTCTACGCGTTCGACCAGGACGACCTCGACACGATGCGACGCCTGGCTGGGCACGACCGGATCGATCCCGCGTGGCGGGACTGGTTCCTCGGGAAGCTCGCCGGTACGGAGGGCGAGGTGGCGGGGCCTTCGCGATAGCTGCCGTCGCGGCGGAGGTCGGCGTCTTCGCGCTGGCAAGAGTCGCGTACCGCCCTTGCGCGGGATCCCGCATTCAAGGGATCCCGGGCGAGGGTTTCGAGGTCCTGCAGGGCGGCCGCTGCCACGCCCGTCCCCTTGCCGGCGTTTGACAGCGGACGAGCCTGATTTAGCTTCCGCACGTGAGGAGCGGAGCATGCCCGATCAGATCGAGCTCGTTCACTTGCGAAGGGAGGTCAGGACCGCGCTGGAGCTCGCGATCGTCGCGCTCGCGCCCGAGGACCTCGTCGAGGGGCTCGCGGCGGGGGCCGGCCTCCTCGAGACGATCGCGGAGCTTCCGCTCGACGCGGCGCCAATCGCTGCGCTCGCGCCGCGCACGCTCAGGCGCGCGAGAGAGGCGCTCGACACCTGGCATCGCTGGCAGCGCGAGCACACGCCCCCGCCTGTCTGAGGTCCGGGAGTATCGACACGTCGCTCGCGGCGGGCTCGTCGCGGCATGGGCCCTCACCGTCCGCACCGGTCGTCACGGATCTTGGTGCGCCGGTGGCGCGGATCGCGGAAACCAGAAAGACGAAGGCCGCGACCCGACGGTTTCCCGTGCGAAGTCGCGGCCTTCCAAGTCGGGGAGACAGGATTTGAACCTGCGACCCCTTGGTCCCGAAAGTCATCCGTATGACGCGCATGTCGTGGTACCGGGTATCCTGGGGTCGCATCCCCTCGACAACACTGGGGTCGAGAGTTCGGCGGGATCGCACATGGTGGCACCAGACCCACCGGATGCGACGCCGTTTGGTGCATTAGTGGTGCAGGACTTTCAGGGTCCGCTCCTGACGGTCCGTGAAGTCGCGGCGCGTCTTCGGGTGTCCCGGGCAACGGTCTACCGGCTCGTCAAGCGCGGTACCCTCCCGGTCGTTCGAGTATCGAACGCCATCCGGGTTCCGACCGACGCCATGTGCCGATCACTCGATCTGACCACCTGAGTGTCC
>DASTGK010000211.1:0-7496 GCA_035719085.1 Anaeromyxobacteraceae bacterium | reverse complement strand
ACCAACACCATCCCGCTGCACGTCGAGATCCTCTACAGCGAGTACGCCTTCCGGGCCTCCTTCGCGGTGGCCTCCCTGCTCTTCCTGCTGGCGGTGGTGACGCTCGTCGCCAAGCGCTGGATGGAGTGGAAGCAGCGGGCGGAGCGGGCGGAGCGGGCGGAGCGCGCGCCGCGGAGCGAGCCATGACCATCGAGATCAGGGGCGTCAGCAAGTCCTTCGGCCCGCAGCCGGTGCTGCGCGACGTCGACCTCACCGTGCCCGGCGGCGAGCTGACCGCGCTGCTCGGCCCCTCCGGCTGCGGCAAGACCACGCTCCTGCGCATCCTGGCGGGGCTGGAGACGCCAGACGCCGGCGAGGTGCGCCACCGGGGCGAGCCCATCGCCGACCGGAGCGCGCGCGAGCGGAACGTGGGGCTCGTCTTCCAGCACTACGCGCTCTTCCGCCACCTCACCGTGGGCGAGAACGTCGCCTTCCCGCTCCGGGTGCGCCGACGCCCCGCGGCCGAGGTGGACGCCCGCGTCGGCGAGCTGCTCGAGCTGGTGCAGCTCGACGGGCTGGCCCGGCGCTACCCCCACCAGCTCTCCGGCGGCCAGCGGCAGCGGGTGGCGCTGGCCCGGGCGCTGGCGACGCGCCCCGAGGTGCTCCTGCTCGACGAGCCGTTCGGCGCCCTCGACGCCCGGGTGCGCCAGGAGCTGCGCCGCTGGCTGCGCCGGCTCCACGACGAGCTGCACGTCACCAGCGTCTTCGTGACGCACGACCAGGAGGAGGCCTTCGAGGTGGCCGACCGGGTGGTGCTGATGAACGCCGGCCGCATCGAGCAGGTGGGCACGCCGGCCCAGGTCTTCGAGGAGCCGGCCAGCCCCTTCGTGATGCGCTTCCTCGGGGCGGTCAACGTCTTCCGCGGTCGCGTGGACGGCGGGCGGGCCTTCGTCGGCGCGCTCGAGTTCTCGGCCCCGTCCGGCGAGCGCTCGCCGGCCCACGTCTTCGTCCGGCCGCACGAGCTCGAGGTCCACCTCGGCCCCGTGTCCGGCAGCTTCCCGGCGCAGGTGGAGCGGGTGGTGACGCTCGGCGCCGCGGTCCGCGTGGAGCTCATCGCCCCCGGCTACTCCGACCGGATCGAGGCCGAGCTCGACCTGCCGCGCAGCCGCACCCTGGGGCTGCAGGCGGGCGACCAGGTTCACCTCTCGCCGCGCCGCGTCCGCGTCTTCGCCACGCGCGACCCGGCGCTCGACAGCCTCACCGCGAGCGGCCTCTAGCCATCCGCCGGCCCGCCGCCGCGCGCTCGCGCGCCCCCGCGCGCCGCGCGGCGGCCTTCCCCGCCAGTCCGAGCCCGTCCGCTGGCAATCCGCCAGGACGGACGTGTATCCGCTTGACCGGATGAGCATCCGTTATCTAGGATGACTCACACACGACAACGGATGGCGGCCGGAAGGGCCGCGCCACGGAGGGAAGACCCGCCATGCACCCCACCCGAACGAAGCTCCTCGCCGCGGCCGCGCTCCTCGCCGCCCTGGCCGCGCCGGCCGGCGCCGCCGACGTCACGCTCCTCAACGTCTCCTACGACCCCACCCGCGAGCTCTACGAGCAGGTCAACTCCGCCTTCGCGGCGCAGTGGAAGGCCTCGCGCGGCCAGGGGCTCACCGTGAAGCAGTCGCACGGCGGCTCCGGCAAGCAGGCGCGCGCCGTGCTCGACGGCCTGGAGGCCGACGTGGTCACCCTCGCGCTCGCCTACGACGTCGACGCCGTGGCCAAGGGCGGCCTCGTCAAGCCCGACTGGCAGAAGCGGCTGCCCGACAACGCCTCGCCCTACACCTCGACCATCGTCTTCCTGGTCCGCAAGGGCAACCCCAAGGGCATCAAGGACTGGAACGACCTGGTGAGGCCGGGCGTGCAGGTCATCACGCCCAACCCGAAGACCTCGGGCGGCGCCCGCTGGAACTACCTGGCCGCCTGGGCGTACGCGCACCAGGCCTTCAAGGGCGACGAGGCCAAGGTGAAGGGCTTCATCAAGGCGCTCTTCGCCAACGTGCCGGTGCTCGACTCCGGCGCCCGCGGCTCCACCACCACCTTCGTGGAGCGCGGCATCGGCGACGTGCTCCTCGCCTGGGAGAACGAGGCCTTCCTGGCGGTCGATCGGCTCGGCAAGGGCGAGCTCGAGATCGTGGTGCCCAAGCTCTCCATCCTGGCCGAGCCGCCGGTGGCGGTCGTCGACTCGGTGGTGGACCGCCGCGGCACGCGCGCCGTGGCCGAGGCCTACCTCGAGTTCCTCTACACCGAGCAAGGGCAGGAGATCGCGGCGCGCAACCACTACCGCCCGCGCAACGCCAAGGTGGCCGCCAGGTACGCCAGCGCCTTCCCCAAGGTCCAGCTCGTGACCGTCGACGGCGCCTTCGGCGGCTGGCAGCAGGCGCAGAAGACCCACTTCGCCGACGGCGGCCTCTTCGACCAGCTCTACACCCCGGGCCGCTAGGGCACCCGCCCCACCGGCCTCTCTCCCCAGCAGCACACCACCACGAGGACTCACCATGCGCTCCCGCATCACTCACCGCCTCACCACCCTGGCCGCGGCGGCCGCCCTCGCCGCGGCCCCGGCCTCCGCCCAGGAGGCCGCCCAGGCCCTCGCTCCGGCCCCAGCGCCAGCCCCGGCGCCGGCCGCGGCTCCGGCTCCGGCTCCGGCTCCGGCTCCGGCTCCGGGGCCCGACATCGAGGCCCGCCTCGCCGCGCTCGAGAAGAAGCTGGAGCCCAAGCCGGCCGGCCCCGAGGTGAAGCTCGGCGGGCTCGTGCAGGCCGACGGCCGCTTCTACCAGGACGACTCGGCCCGCAAGCTGACCGACGACTTCCTGCTCCGCCGCGTGCGGCTCGACACCCAGGCCAAGCTCGGCGCGGGCCTCTCGGGCCGCGTCCAGGTCGACGTGGCCGGCGCCAAGCTGCAGACGCTCGACGCCTACGCCGACGTCCGGTGGATCCCGGGCCTGCTCCTGCGCGCCGGCAAGTTCACGCCGCCGGTCGGCATCGAGCGGCTGGTGGCCACGCCGGCGCTCCTCTTCATCGAGTACGCCCAGACGAGCAACCTCGTGCCCAACCGCGACCTCGGCGTGCAGGCCGAGGCGCAGCTCGGCGGCCTCGGCTCGGCCTCGGTCGGCCTGTTCGACGGCACGGCCGACGCCGGCCAGAACGAGAACGACAGCTCGGACGACAAGGACGTGATCGCGCGCCTGGCGCTCCGGCCGGTCGAGGGGCTCACCGTGCACCTCGCCGGCAGCCACGGCACGCGCGCCGGCGACGCCACCACCACCTTCCTGCCGAGCTACAAGGCCGACTCGCAGGGGGCGACCTGGTTCAAGTACGCCACCGGCGCCTTCGCCTCCGGCCAGCACACCCGCTGGACCGCGGCCGGGAGCTACTACCTGGCCGGCTTCGGCCTCCTCGGTGAGTACGTGGCCTCGCGCCAGCGCATCGTCAAGGTGGACGCCGCGGGCGCGGTGACGGCCTCGGCGCGCCCCACCAACACCGCCTGGCAGGTGGCCGCCTCGTACGTGCTCACCGGCGAGAAGAACGGCGAGGGCATCGTGAAGCCGGCCTCGCCGGTCGACGCCGGCGGCCTCGGGGCCCTCCGCGTCAAGGCGCGCTACCAGCAGGCCTCGGTGGGCGGCGACGTCTTCACGGGCGGCACCTTCGCCAGCGCCGCCACCGCCGCCAGGAAGGCGACCGGCTTCAACGCCGGCCTCGACTGGTGGGCCACGAGCGCCTTCCGCTTCGAGCTCGAGTGGTCGCAGACCAGCTTCGACGGCGGCGCGGCGGCGGGGGCCGACCGGCCGACGGAGAAGGCCATCCTGTCGCGGGTGCAGGTGGCCTTCTAGCGGCGCAGTGCGGCGCGCGCGTCCCCGGCCGCGCGGGGCCGGGGACGCCGCAGCGCCGGCGGGGGGAGGACGGGCGGTGCGGCGCTGCGGGGCGCCGCGCCGCCCGGACTCTTTCCGGGGTTTCCGTGGCTAGTACTTCGGCACGGTCGGGTCGACGTCGTCCGACCAGCGGGTGATGCCGCCCGCCAGGCTCCAGACGCGCGTGAAGCCTGCCTTCTGGAGCTTGCGCGCCGCCTTGGCGCTGCGCACGCCGCCCTTGCAGAAGAGCACCACGTCGCGCCCGGCGTCGAAGGTGGGGATGGCCGCGTCGAAGGCCGAGAGCGGCGCCAGGCGGGCCCCCGGCAGCCGCGCGATCTCGAGCTCGTGCGGCTCGCGCACGTCGACGAGGTCGAGCGGGTCGCCGGCGCGGAGCCGGGCCTCGAGCTCGGCCGGGAGGATCTCGGCCACCGGCGCCTCGTCCCCGGCGCCGGCCGCCTGCGGGACGCCGCAGAACTGGTCGTAGTCGACCAGCTCGCGCAGCTCGCGGGTGCCGCAGGCCGGGCAGCGCGGGTCCTTGCGCACCTTGACGGTGCGGAAGCGCATGCCGAGCGCGTCGACGAGCAGGAGCCGGCCGACGAGCGGCTCGCCGACGCCGAGGAGGAGCTTCACCACCTCGGTCGCCTGGACCAGCCCGACCAGCCCCGGCAGCACGCCGAGCACGCCGCCCTCGGCGCAGGAGGGGACGAGGCCGGGCGGGGGCGGCTCCGGGTAGAGGCAGCGGTAGCAGGGCCCCTCGGCGGTGGCGAAGACCGACGCCTGCCCCTCGAAGCGGAAGATGGAGCCGTAGACGTTCGGCCTGCCGGCGAGCACGCAGGCGTCGTTGGTCAGGTAGCGGGTGGCGAAGTTGTCGGTGCCGTCCACCACCAGGTCGTGGGCCTTCACCAGCTCGAGGGCGTTGGTCCGGTCGAGCCGCGCCGCGTACCCCTCGACGTGGACCTTGGGGTTGAGGTCGCGCAGCCGGTCGCGCGCCGAGTCGAGCTTGGGACGCCCCACGTCCTTGGTGCCGTGGAGCACCTGCCGCTGCAGGTTCGACTCGTCGACCGCGTCGAACTCGACGAGGCCGATGTGGCCGACGCCGGCCGCCGCCAGGTAGAGGCCGATGGGGGAGCCGAGGCCGCCCGCGCCGACCATGAGGACGCGCGCGCCCTTGAGGCGGCGCTGGCCCTCGAGCCCGACCTCGGGGAGGAGCAGGTGGCGGCCGTAGCGCAGGTACTCGTCGCCCGAGAGCTCGGGCAGGGGGCGCGCGCTTCCGTTCTCGGCGGCCACGGTCACCCCCCCGCGATGGCCGGGACGACGATCACCTCGTCGCCGTCGCGCACCGCCGCGCCGAAGCCGCCCGCGAAGCGCGCGTCCTCGTCGTTCACGTAGAAGGTGACGAAGGGGTAGGGGTTCCCGGCGGCGTCGCGCAGGCGCGGCGCCAGGTCGGGGAAGCGGGCCACGAGGTCGGCCACCACCTCGCCGAGCGTGGCGCCGGAGGCCTCGTGGGCGGTCTTGCCGCCGGCCAGGCGGGAGAGGACGGCGGGCAGGTTGACGGTGACGGGCACGTGGATCTCCTCGCTAGGCCGCCCGCTCGACGAGCGCGGCGACCTCCTTGAGCCGGGGGGCGACGACGGGGGCCTCGGGGAGGGCGCCGGTGAGCGCCTCGAGCGTCTTGAGGCCGTTGCCGGTGATGCAGAGGACGAGCTCGTCCGAGGGCTTCAGCCGCCCGGCCTGCGCCAGCCGCCGCGCCGCCGAGACGGTCACGCCACCGGCCGTCTCGGTGAAGATGCCGGTGGTCTCGGCCAGCAGCCGGATCCCCTCGACCACCTCGGCCTCGGTCACCGCCTGGGCCCAGCCGCCGGACTCGCGGATCGCCTTCGCCGCGAAGCGGCCGTCGGCCGGGTTGCCGATGGCGATCGACTTGGCGATGGTGCGCGGCACCACCGGCGTGACCGTGTCGCCGCCCGACTCGACGAGGTCGACGATGGGCGAGCAGCCGGCCGCCTGGGCGCCGTAGAAGCGCGGCAGCGGCCCCTCGGCGAGCCCGGCGGCGACGAGCTCCTTCGACGCCTTGTGGAGCTTGGTGACGAGCGAGCCGCCGGCCATGGGGGCGATGACGGCGTCGGGGAGGCGCCAGCCGAGCTGCTCGGCGATCTCGAAGGCCATCGTCTTGGAGCCCTCGCCGTAGTAGCCGCGCAGGTTGACGTTGACGATGCCCCAGCCGAACCGGTCGGCCACCTGGGCGCAGAGCCGGTTGACGTCGTCGTAGGTCCCCTGCACCCGCACCAGGTTGGGGCCGTAGACCGAGCTGCCCACCACCTTGCCGAGCTCGAGGTCGTGCGGGATGAAGATCCAGGACTGCAGCCCGGCGCGCGCCGCCTGGGCGGCGACCGCGTTGGCGAGGTTGCCGGTCGAGGCGCAGCCGACGGTCGTGAGGCCGAGGCCGATGGCGGCGTTGAGCGCGGTCGAGACCACCCGGTCCTTGAAGGAGAGGGTGGGGTGCGAGACGGCGTCGTTCTTCACCCAGGCGCGGGCCACGCCGAGCGCCCGCGCCAGCCGCGGCGCCTCGACGAGCGGCGTGAAGCCGCTGTCGGTGGAGACGACCGGCTCGCCGGCGAAGGGGAGCCACTCGCGGTAGCGCCACAGGGAGCGGGGGCGCGACGCGATCTCGGCCCGGCCGGGCAGCCGCCGCGCCGGGTCGTAGGCCGGCTCGAGCGGCCCGAGGCAGTGCTCGCAGATGGCGGCGGCCGAGGCGGGCGAGGGCGCGGCGCAGAGCCGGCACACCTGGTCGATGGGGCGGGGGCCGGCCGGTGCGGGCGGCGGCGCGGCGTGCGGCGAGGCGGGCATGGCGTGGCTCCGGCGCGGCCGTGGGGGCGCCGGGCGGGGGACCGGCGGCGACCGCGAAGGACGAATCCTAGATAGCGGACGCGCATCCTGTCAATCGGACGGGCAGGGAAATGATTGCGGAGAGGCCGTGGCGGCCTCTGTTAAAGCAGACGGTTGGCAGCCCCCTCACCCCATCCCTCTCCCCCGGTGGGGGAGAGGGAGCCAAGGGTGTGGATCCGCCTACTTCCTGAAGTGCAGCCCGCACTCCTTCTTCTCGGAGCCGCGCCAGCGGCCGGCGCGCGGATCCTCGCCCGGCCTCACCGGCGAGGTGCACGGGGCGCAGCCGATGCTCGGGTAGCCGCGCGCGTGCAACGGGTTGGTCGGCACGTTGTGCGCGCGAAGATAGTTCCAGACGTCGTCGTCGCTCCAGTCGGCGAGCGGGTTGAATTTTGGCAGCCCGTGCTCGACGTCGAATTCCTCTACTGCCAGCTCGCGCCGCGTCACCGACTGCGCGCGACGCTGCCCGCTGATCCAGGCATCGCGGCCGGCGAGCGCGCGCGAGAGAGGCGCCGCCTTGCGGATGGCGCAGCATCCCTGGCGGAGCTTGACGCTCTTGTAGAACGCGTTGATGCCGTTGGCGCGAACGTAGGTTTCGAGAGCGTTCGCATCGGGGTAGTACACCTCGACCGGCACGCGGTAGTGCTCGCGAACGCGATCGATCAGCGCATAGGTTTCGCCCGGCAGGCGCCCGGTATCGAGGGTGAAGATCGATATCGGCAGCGCATGCCTGGC
>DASTGK010000210.1:0-3811 GCA_035719085.1 Anaeromyxobacteraceae bacterium | reverse complement strand
CCCGAACCGCACCGTCAACCCCGACGAGGTGGTGGCGGTGGGCGCGGCCGTCCAGGCCGGCGTGCTCTCGGGCGAGGTGAAGGACATCCTCCTCCTCGACGTGACGCCGCTCTCGCTGGGCGTCGAGACGCTCGGCGGCGTCATGACCAAGCTCATCGAGCGCAACACCACCATCCCCTGCAAGAAGTCGGAGACCTTCTCCACCGCCGCGGACAGCCAGACCTCGGTGGAGATCCACGTCCTGCAGGGCGAGCGCGACATGGCGCGGGACAACCGCTCCCTCGGCAAGTTCCACCTCGAGGGCATCCCGCCGGCGCCGCGCGGCCTGCCGCAGATCGAGGTCACCTTCGACATCGACGCCAACGGCATCCTCAACGTCTCCGCCAAGGACAAGGGGACGAACAAGGAGACCAAGATCACCATCACCCACAGCTCGGGCCTGGCCAAGGACGAGGTGGAGAAGATGGTGGCCGACGCCCGCTCGCACGAGGGCGAGGACAAGGCCCGCCGCGAGGAGGTGGAGCAGAAGAACCGCGCGGAGAACCTGGCCTACCAGATGGAGAAGCTCCTCAAGGAGAACAAGGAGAAGCTCCAGGCCGACACCGCCAAGGAGATCGAGGAGGCGGTCGCCAAGGTCCACGAGGTCCGCGAGAAGGGGAGCGCCGCCGACGTGAAGGCGGCCATGGAGCGGCTCGAGAAGGCGAGCCACAAGGCGGCCGAGGAGCTCTACAAGACCGCCGCCCCCGGCCCCGGCCAGGGCCCCGGCCCCGAGGCGGGCGCCCCGCCCCCGGGCGACGCCGCCAAGAAGGACGACGTCGTCGACGCCGAGTTCAAGCAGGTCTAGGCCGGCCCCCCGGCGCGCCGACCAGGCCCGCGTCCTCGCTTTCGGGGGGCGCGGGCCTTACCATTCGGGCCCGTGCGGATCACCGTCCTGTCCCGCTCCCCGAAGATCCACACCACGCGCCGGCTGGTCGAGGCGGCGCGGGCGCTCGGCCACGAGGCCCGCGTGGTCGATCCGGTCGAGGTGGAGATGGGGCTCGGCGGCGACGCCCCCACCGTCTTCTGGCGCCGCCGGCGCTTCCCGCCCACCGACGTGGTGGTGCCGCGCATCGGCCTCTCGGTCCACCAGTACGGCCTCTCGGTGGTGAAGCAGCTCGAGCTGCTCGGCCTGCCGGTGCTGAACGGCGCCGCCGCCATCGCCGCCAGCCGCAACAAGATGCGCAGCCTGCAGCTGCTCGCCGCCGCCGGCGTCCCGGTGCCGCGCACCGTCATGGCCTCCGACGCCTCCGGCCTGCGCGAGATGGTGCGGCTGGTGGGCGGCGTGCCGGTGCTGGTGAAGACGCTGACGGCCGACGAGAAGAGCGGCGTCATGGTCTGCGAGAGCCTGCAGTCGCTCGAGGCGGTGCTCGAGGCCATCCTCGGGCTCGGCCAGAACATCGTGGTGCAGCAGTACCTGAAGGGCACCGGCGGGCGCGACCTGCGCGTCCTGGTGGTGGGCGGGGAGGTGGTGGCCGCCCTGAGCCGGCAGCCCCGCGGGCGGCTCGGGCGGACGCTCAAGCGCGGCGCCCGCTTCGAGCGGTTCGAGCTGCCGCCCGGGCACGCCGCCGTCGCCGTCGAGGCGGCCCGGGTGCTCGGGCTCGAGGTCTGCGCCGTCGACATGCTCGACGTGAAGGGCGAGCCGCGCGTCTTCGAGGTGAACGGCACGCCCTCCATCCGCGAGGCCGAGGCGGCCTGCGGCGTCGACGTGGCGAGCCGCATCGTGCAGTGCGCCGTCGCCCTGGCCGAGGCGGCGTGAATCGGTGGTCGGCCCCGGCCGTCCCTGGTATGGAACGGCCCGAACCCGGAGGTCCCCGCATGCGCCTCGCCGTCGCCGCCGCCGTCCTCGCCCTGGGCCTCGCCGCCCGGGCCGCCGATCCGTCCGCCGAGGCGGGAAAGAGCTACCGGATCGAGGCCTCGGCCACGCCGAGCGCGCCCAAGGCGGGCGCCGCCGGGACGCTGGTCATCGCCATCCAGCCGCTCCAGAAGGCCCACGTCCACCCGCAGGCGCCGCTCAAGGTGACGCTCGAGGGCACGCCGGGCCTCACGCTCGCGAAGACGCAGCTCGGCCGCAAGGACGTGGCCGATCCCAAGGCCGAGGCGCCGCGCTTCGAGGTGCCCTTCACCGCCACCGCCGCCGGCAAGCAGGAGGCGAAGGCCAAGGTCGACTTCTTCATCTGCAGCGACCAGTGGTGCGTCAAGCAGGTGCGCGACGTGGTGGTCGCCGTGGACGTGAAGTAGGCCGGGCCCCGCGTGCGCGTCGTCTACGGCGTCAACCCGGTGAAGGAGCTCCTCCGCGCCGGCGGGGAGGGGCTCGCCGAGCTCTGGCTGGCCGAGGGCGCGCGCTCGGGCGCGATCGCCGACCTCGAGGCCCAGGCGCGCGCTGCCGGGGCCAAGGTCAAGCACGCGCCGCGGCAGAAGCTCGACCGCCTGGCCGGCGCCGACCGGCACCAGGGGGTGGTGGCGGTCGTCTCGGCCGACTTCCGGTACGCCGAGGTCGAGGAGTTGCTGGCCGCCGCCAAGGCCCGAAACGAGCCACCCCTTCTGGTCATCCTGGACGGGGTAGAGGACCCCCAGCACCTCGGCGCCATCGCCCGTTCGGCGGTCGCCATGGGTGCGCACGGGGTCATCATCCCGCGCGACCGGGCCGTCGGGGTGACCCCGACCGTGGTCAAGGCCTCGGCCGGCGTCATCGAGCGCTGCCCCGTCGCCCGGGTGGTGAACATATCGAGGATCATTGATGAGTTGAAGGAGCAGGGCGTCTGGTCGGTGGCGCTCGCGGCCGACGGCGAGCAGGAGCTCGCCGCGCTCGACCTGGCCGGCCCGACGGCCCTCGTCCTGGGGAGCGAGGGGGAGGGGATCCGCCAGCTGGTCCGGAAGACCTGCGACCACGGCGCCCGCATCGGCATGGCCTCCGGCGTCGAGAGCCTGAGCGTCTCGGCGGCCGCCTCGGTGGCCCTCTACGAAGCGGCGCGTCAGCGGCGCGGGCGGGGGCCGAAACGGCCCTGACCTTCCCTGCTTGACAGCGGGGCGGGGCTCGTCTACAAGACGCGGCTCCACACGGCAGGGTGGTGTGCCCGGCGCGGAGCACGGCGGGCACGTTGTCGAGGAACTTCGGAAGTTTGGGCTGGCGTAGCTCAGTCGGCAGAGCAGCTGCCTTGTAAGCAGCAGGTCGCGGGTTCGATTCCCACCGCCAGCTCCAGCGTCGCGGGAACGAGAGTCGTCGAGCGAGAAAGATCCGGAGGGGTTCCCGAGCGGCCAAAGGGAGCAGACTGTAAATCTGCCGGTTCACGCCTTCGGTGGTTCGAATCCACCCCCCTCCACCACTCAACGTTCACGGAGAATCAACCCGCTGGGCCCGATGTTCGAGTAGAAACTTGCGGGAATAGCTCAGTTGGTAGAGCGTCAGCCTTCCAAGCTGAATGTCGCGGGTTCGAATCCCGTTTCCCGCTCCAGTGAGGTCGCAGCACGCAGCAGGCGGCAGCAGCGAAAAGGTATCGCCCTCGTAGCTCAGTCGGTAGAGCGCGTCCTTGGTAAGGACGAGGTCTCCAGTTCAATCCTGGACGAGGGCTCCAGTCTTCTTCAGCACCGCGCCGCCCGGCCTCGAGGCCCGCGGCGCCGTCACCCGGGAGCGCACCATGTCCAAGGAGAAGTTCGAGCGCAGCAAGCCGCACGTGAACGTCGGGACGATCGGGCACGTGGACCACGGGAAGACGACGCTGACGGCGGCCATCACGAAGGTGCTGGCGCAGAAGGGCTTCGCGTCGTTCATGGC
>DASTGK010000209.1:0-2695 GCA_035719085.1 Anaeromyxobacteraceae bacterium | reverse complement strand
TACTCGTTTGCGGCCGCGGGCGGCTCCACCGCGTGGAGCTCCGGCTCGGGCGCCAGCTTGGGCGTCCAGAACCGGTTCCGCAGGTCGTCGAGCACCGAGTAGACGACCGGGACGATGCCGAGCGTCAGCACCGTCGAGGTGAGCAGGCCGCCGATGATGGCCACGGCCATGGGGACGCGCGTCTCGGCGCCGTCGCCGCGGGCCAGCGCCACCGGGACCATGCCGGCGATCATGGCCACCGTGGTCATGAGGATGGGGCGGAGCCGCACCTGGCCGGCCTCCAGCAGGGCCTCGGTGAGCCCCTTGCCGGCGTGGCGGAGCTGGTTGGTGAACTCGACCAGGAGGATGCCGTTCTTGGTGACGAGCCCCATCAGCATGATGAAGCCGATCATGGCCATCATCGACATGTACTGCTGCGCCAGGAGCAGGCCGGCGATGCCGCCGATGACCGCGAAGGGGAGCGACATCATGATGGTGAACGGGTGGATGAGGCTCTCGAACTGGGCCGCCAGGATGATGTAGACGAGCACCACCCCGAGCAGGAGGGCGGTGAGGAAGGCCTTGCCGGCGGTGCCCAGCTCGCGCCCCTGCCCCTCGAAGTCGGTGCGGATGGTGGGCGGCAGGTCCTTCTTGGCGACGCCGGAGAGGAAGCTCATGGCCTCGCCGAGCGAGTAGCTGCGCAGGTCGGCCAGGATGGTCACCTGGCGCATCTGGGCCTGGTGGTCGATCTGCGACGGGCCGGCCGACGCCCTGACGTCGGCGATGGAGCGCAGCTCGACGAGCTGGCCCGAGGCGGCCCGCACCGGCACCGCGCCGAGCGCCGACGGATCCGAGAGGACGCTCTCCGGCAGCTTCACCTTGATGTCGTAGGTGTCGCCGCCCTGGTGGAAGTCGGTGACCTTGTCGCCGCCCATGAGGGCGCGCAGCGCCTGGCCCAGCGCGGCGGCCGGGACGCCGACGGCGGCGGCGCGCTCGCGGTCGAGGTCGACGTCGAGCTGCGGCTTGCCGGCCCGGTAGGTGGTGTCGACGTCGACGAAGCCCGGCTGCTCCTTCATCCGCGCCTTCACCTTCTCGACGGCGGCGAGCAGCTCGTTCCAGTCGGTGCCGCGCAGGTTGAACTGCACCGGCTGGGGGCGCGAGCCGCCGCCGGCCACGGCGGAGAAGTCCTGCACGCCGAGCGTGGCGGCCGGGCTCACCCGCAGCGCGCGGCGCAGGTACTGCTTGAACTCCTGCTGGCCGTAGGTGCGGCCGGCGAGGGGGACCAGGTTGACGGTGATCTCGCCCTTGTTGACCTCCTCCTGGGCGCCGGCGCCGACCACCGAGAAGGCGTTGACCACGCCCGGCAGCGCCTGCACCTGCCGCGTCAGGTCGTCGAGGGTCCGCTGCGTCTCGGCGAGGGGGGTGCCGGAGGGGAGCTCCAGCGTCACCTTCACCAGGCTCATGTCCTGCTGCGGGATGAAGGTGAACTTGAGCAGGCCGGCCAGGAGCACCGTGCCGACGAGCACCGCCGAGGCGCCGCCGAGGACGATCTTGCGGTGGCCGAGCATCCAGGCGAGCGCCCGGCGGTAGCGGGTCTCCACCGCCACCAGCACCCGCTCGATGGCCTTGGAGACGCGGCCGTGCGACTCGTGCTCCTTGAGGATGCGCGCCGAGAGCATCGGCGTGAGCGTCATCGACACCAGGTACGAGATGAGCACCGCCACCGCGACGGTGACGCCGAACTGGTAGAAGAAGCGCCCCATGATGCCTTCCATGAAGGCGACCGGGACGAAGACGGCCACCACCGCCAGCGTCACGGCCAGCACGGCGAGGGCGATCTCGCCGGTGCCGTCCTGGGCGGCGCGCAGCGGCTTCTGGCCGTGCTCCAGGTGGCGGACGATGTTCTCGATGACCACGATGGCGTCGTCGATGAGCAGGCCGATGGAGAGCGTCAGGGCCAGCATGGTGACGATGTTGAAGGTGAAGTGGAGCGCCTGCATCACGGCGAAGGTGCCGATGATGGAGGTGGGCAGCGCCACCGCCGAGACGATGGTGGAGCGCCAGTTGCGCAGGAAGAGGAGCACCACCAGCACCGCCAGAACGCCGCCGAGGATCATGTCCTCCTGCACCGAGCTGATGGAGGAGCGGATGAACTTGGCGCCGTCCACCACCAGCTCCACCTTGGAGCCCCGGGGCAGGAGCTCCTCGAGGCGCGTCAAGCTCTTCTTCACCGCCTCGGCCACCTGCACGGTGTTGGAGCCGGACTGCTTCATGACCACCAGGCCGATGGCGCTCTTGCCGTCGAGGGCGGCCGCGCTGCGGGCCTCGCCCGGCCCGTCGAGCACCTGGGCCACGTCGCCGACGCGCACCGGCGTGCCGCCGGGGCTGACGAGGATGATGGCGCGCAGCTCCTCCACCGAGCGGGCCTCGGCCGAGAGCTTGACCGAGCGCTCCACGCCCGGCTCGAGGGTGCGCCCGCCCGGCACGTCGAGCGACTGGCCGCGCACGGCGTTGACCACGTCGACCGGGGTGAGCCCGTAGCCCTTGAGCGCCTGGGGCGAGACCACGATGGTCAGCTCGCGCTTGCGCCCGCCCACGAGCTGCACCGAGCCGACGCCGGGGATCTGCTGCAGCGCCGGCTTGACCACGTCCTCGGCCAGCTTGGTGAGCCGCTCGATGGGCACCGGGGCCGAGAAGGCCAGGGTGGCCACCGGGG
>DASTGK010000208.1:0-2592 GCA_035719085.1 Anaeromyxobacteraceae bacterium | reverse complement strand
CGCCCGCTGCTTCCACTCCATCCAGCGCTTGGCGACGAGCGTCACCACCGCCAGCAGGAAGAGCAGGGAGGCCACCGCGAAGGAGGCCCGGAAGGCGTACTCGCTGTAGAGGATCTCGACGTGCAGCGGGATGGTGTTGGTGAGGCCGCGGATGTGGCCGGAGACGACCGAGACGGCGCCGAACTCGCCCATGGCCCTGGCGTTGCACAGGATGACGCCGTAGAGCAGGCTCCAGCGCACGTTGGGGATGGTGACCTGGCTGAAGATCTGCCAGCCGCTCGCCCCCATGACGAGCGCCGCCTCCTCCTCCTCGGTCCCCTGCTGCTGCATGAAGGGGATGAGCTCGCGCGCCACGAAGGGGAAGGTGACGAAGACGGTGGCGAGCACGATGCCCGGCACGGCGAAGACGATCTTGACGTCGTGCGCCTGCAGGAACGAGCCGAAGAGCCCGTGGGTGCCGAGGAGCAGCACCGTCATCATCCCGGCGATGACCGGCGAGACGCCGAAGGGCAGGTCGATGAGCGTGAGCAGGACGTTCTGCCCGCGGTAGCGGAAGCGGGTGATCGACCAGGCGGCCGCCAGGCCGAAGATCGTGTTGAGCGGCACGGCCACCGCCGCCACGAGGAGCGTGAGCTTGATGGCGGCCCAGGCGTCCGGCTCGCTCACCGCCTTCCACCACACGTCGGCGCCACCGCGCAGCGCCTCCCAGAGGACGGACGCGGCCGGCACGAGCAGGAAGGCGGCCAGGAAGAGGACCGCGGCGCCGATGAGCGTGCGGCGGACCCAGGGCGGATCGTCGGTGGCGCGCCGCGCGGCGCGGGCGGGGGCGGCGACGCGGGCCAGGGCGGGCCCCCCGGCGCCGAGGGGCTCGCCGCCGCGGGCGGCGTCGATGACGGGTCCGGCGTCCATGGTCAGGCGAGCCCGGCCCGGGCGCGGGTCCAGGCCTGCAGCCGGTTGATGGCGAGGAGCAGCAGGAACGAGCTGAGCAGCAGCACCGTGGCGAGGGCGGCGGCCCCGGCGTAGTCGAACTGCTCGAGGCGGGTCATGATGAGCAAGGGCGTGATCTCGGTGCGCATCGGCATGTTCCCGGAGATGAAGACCACCGAGCCGTACTCGCCCACGGCCCGCGCGAAGGCGAGCGCGAAGCCGGTGAGCGCCGCCGGCAGGAGCGACGGCAGGATGACGCGCAGGAAGGTCTGGCCCCGGCTGGCGCCGAGCATGGCGGCCGCCTCCTCCACCTCCCGGTCGCCCTCCTCCAGCACCGGCTGGACCGTGCGCACCACGAAGGGCAGCCCGATGAAGGTGAGCGCCACCACCACGCCCAGCTCCGAGAAGGCCGCCTTGACGCCGAGCGGCTCGAGCCAGCGGCCGATCCAGCCGTTGCGCGAGTAGACGGCGGTGAGGGCGATGCCGGAGACGGCCGTCGGGAGCGCGAAGGGCAGGTCGACGAGGGCGTCGATGAGCGAGCGGCCGGGGAAGCGGTAGCGGGCCAGCACCCAGGCCACCAGCACCCCGAAGACGGTGTTGAGCGCCGCCCCCGCCAGCGAGGCGCCGAAGGAGATGCGGTAGGAGGCGAGCGCCCGCGGGCTCGCCACCACCTCCCAGGCCTCGGCCCAGCCGAGCGTGCTCGCCTTGAGCGCCACCGTCGCGAGCGGCAGGAGCACCATCAGCCCCAGCCAGAAGACGGTGTAGCCGGTGGAGAGGCCGAACCCGGGCAGCACGCCGCGGGCGCCGGAGCGCGAGCTCACGCCGCGCACTCGCCCTCCAGCGTGTCGGTCCGGTACTCGTGCTCCTCGCCGAGGTCGCGCAGGTCCTCGGGCGTGAGCGTCTCGGGGCTGAGCAGGTCGAGGCCGGCGAGCGCCTTCTTGGCCGCCTCCAGCGGCAGCCGCGCGAAGAAGGCCGGCGCCCCCTCGCCCGGCTGGCGCTCGGCGACGTAGAGCGCCACCAGCCGGTCGAGCGCCTGGGTGACGCGGCGGGCCGGGATCTTGGCGGCGACGCGGCCGAAGCGCGCCCCGTCGGGCGAGAGGGCGCCGCCGACGAGGACGAAGTACTGCGGCACCGCCTTGTCGCCCACCTTGCGGGCGCTCCCCTGGAAGCCGATGGTGGCCACGTGGTGCTGGCTGCAGCCGTTGGGGCAGCCGCTCACCTTGAGGTCGAGGTCGGGCGCCTGCGCCGCGAGCTCGGGGTGGGCGCGGACGTGCGCCTCGAGCACCTGGCCCAGGCCGCGCGAGTGGGTCACCGCCAGGCGGCAGCTCTCGGCCCCGGGGCAGCTCACCACGTCCTCCGGGGTCTCGGCGCCGCCGAGCCCGAGGCCCGCCGCGGCGAGCCGCGCGTGGAGCGCCGGCACCTCGGCCGAGGGAACCCAGCGCAGCACCACGTCCTGCGTCCGGGTGAAGCGGACGGTGCCGTCGGCGTAGGCGCGCGAGAGGTCGGCGACCACGGCGAGCTGCGCCGAGGTGAGATCGCCGAGCGGCACCGCCACGGTGACGACGGCGAAGCCGGGCTGGCGCTGCGGCCGGACGTTGGTCCGGAGGAAGGCGGCCAGCGCGGCGGCCGAGGGGGCGAGGTCGGGGCGCGGCGCGGGCACGATCC